>NZ_JABFCR010000040.1:0-27827 GCF_013087555.1 Mucilaginibacter humi | reverse complement strand
TGCCTATGGCAATAACTTTTGATAGGGGTCCAATAAGTTTTCGGCGAAGCATCCACGTTCGACCAATGTATAATATCATCGGCGTTGTTAAAAATGTGGTAATGACCTCTCCGTTCGAGCCTGTTAAACCCATTATGTATGGCTTTTTAAAGGAATACGGCAGCGTACTGCAAATACGTACCAATCCTAAATTAAGCATGTCGGCCGCGTTAGCTAAAATAAAACCTGTTTATGATAAATACGACCCAGAAAGCCCATTCGATTATCATTTTGTTGATGCCGAATTTGGGAAGAAATTTGCTACCGAGGAGCGCGTAGGCAAGTTGGCAGGTGTGTTCACCGTATTAGCTATCCTTATCAGTAGCTTAGGCTTATTCGGCATGGCAGCATTTGTTGCCGAGCAGCGTAAAAAAGAAATTGGCGTACGTAAAGTATTAGGCGCTTCGGTGGTTGGTTTATGGCGCCTGCTTTCTACCGAGTTTGTTGTGTTGGTATTTATATCGCTGCTGATAGCAATACCCCTTTCAAATTACTTTATGAAGCAATGGTTGCTGCATTATACTTACAGAGTGCCCTTGCCATGGTGGATATTTGCCATTACAGGCGTAGGCGCTATTTTGTTAACGCTGGCCACGGTAAGCTGGCAAACCATTAAGGCATCGTTGGCTAACCCGGTAAATAGTTTGAAGTCTGAGTAACATAGTAAAAATAAAAGGGCAAAGCAGTTGTTAAACGCTTTGCCCTTTGTACTAATAAGTATATACTATTATTGCTTACTGAACGAGTAAACAATATAAGCGGTCCTGCTGCCTATAGCAACCGGCGATTTTAAAGTCATCGAGTTTTTATCGGCCTGTACAACATTAAGCTGGTAGCCTTCGGTTATATTTTTGGCTTTATCGCCCTGGTAAACCTTTTTAAACTGAAATATCGGGTTGGTTTTATCCTGCGTGTTATAACTCCAGAAAATACTTTGCGACGTACCGTTTGCTAATGTATACATACCGTCGCCGCTGTTGGTTAGTTTCCGGTACTGTTTACAAAAGCCGCCGGCGGTGCCTGGTTAAAAACATCCTGTACGGCATTAGGTAAAAGGCCATCGTAACTAACGTTAGTTAATGTCCAGTACCGTTAATAGGGCCATTTTGTGCACCCACCAGGCTTTTGGTGGTTGAGCAGGCCTGTAAAATAAAAGCAAGGGCTAAAACGCTAAATGCAAGTTGTAATATCTTTTTCATGATTTCTAATGTATCTGTATTTTTATTACAAGTACATAAATCTTGCCAAAATTTACATACACAAAATTCAGGGCGTTCCCTCCCGGTCAGCGGTAATGCCCTATTAGTGATTGGTTAATTAAAGATTAGGTAACCCACAAACCCCATTCACTCCATCACTCATTTCATAATTCATTCATTAAACAGTCATATCCTTAATAAAAACTACAACCATCGGTATAAAAATTAAATTTGCGGTTGCAAAATATAATACCCTTTGGAAAGAACATTAATTATAGGAACACGCGGAAGCGAACTGGCGCTATGGCAGGCTAACTTTGTTAAGGATAGCTTAGCAAATGCCGGCATTACTGCCGAACTGAAGATTATTAAAACGCAGGGCGACCGTATACTTAATTTAAGTTTTGATAAATTAGAAGGTAAAGGCTTTTTTACCAAAGAGCTTGAAGAAGAATTATTGGCTGGCACTATTGACCCGGCTGTACACAGCCACAAGGACCTGCCTACAGAAAACCCTCCGGGACTCATCATCGCAGCAGTATCAGAACGGGAGGACCCGGCTGAACTGTTGTTGATCTTGAAGGATTGTGTGGATGTTAAGCAAAAGCTGTCGGTTAAATACGGCGCTATTGTGGGTACGTCAAGCAACCGCCGCAAGGCACAATTGCTGGCCTATCGCCCTGATCTGGAGATTGAGGACCTGCGCGGCAACGTGCCTACCCGTATAGGTAAACTGCGCGATGAAGGCTACGACGCTATTATGCTGGCCAAAGCCGGCGTTACCCGTTTAGGTATAGACCTGAGCGAGTTCCACGTTGAAGAACTGACACCAAACGAAATTGTACCAGCACCCGCACAGGGCGCGCTGGCCATACAGATCCGCGAAAGCGATGAAGAGCTTTTAAAGGCGCTGAAGGTATTACATCACCCTAAAGTAGCCAAAGAGCTTACGGTGGAGCGTACGGTGCTTAAACTGTTTGGCGGCGGCTGCCACCTGCCATTGGGCGTATATTGCCGTAAACAAGATGGCGTGTACCGGTATTTACCTCAAAAGCCGATGAAGGCGACCAGTTTCCGGACCGCCTGTTTTTAGAAGCAGAAACCACCGATGGCCTTGCCGAAAAGATAGTTGCCGCATTTGATAAAGGGCGTAAACTGCCGGGCAGCGTGTTTATATCGCGCGAGGTGAGCGAGCAAAGCTACTTCCGCCGCGCGTTAGAGAAACATAATATACAGATAGACGGGCGGTCGTTAATTCGCACCGTGCCGGTTATCACCAAATTAGATCCATACATATTAAAATATATTGATTGGATATTCTTCAGCAGTAAAAACGCCGTGGAGTACTTCTTCCAGTTAGAGCCGCTATTACCTAAGGACGTTAAGTTTGGGGTGATGGGCGCCGGCAGCGAAGAAATGCTGCGTCGCAAAGGGCACTTCGCCGATTTTACCGGTTTAGGGATCGACCCCGAAGATGTGGCCGCCGAGTTTGCCAAACTGGCTAACGGTACGCAGGTGCTGTTCCCTTGTGCAGAGGACTCGTTGAAGAGCATACAGAAAGGATTATCAGCCAAAACAAAGGTGATAGACCCGGTAATATATGAAACTGTGCTGGAGGATGAAGTAGAAGGATCGGGCGCTGATGTGTTGGTATTTACCAGCCCGTCGAACGTGGATGCCTACTTCGCCGAAAACTTATTGGACCCCTATCAAAAAGTTATTGCCATAGGCAGATCGACCGGCAAAAGTTTGATGAAATGGGCGTAAAATACACCCTACCCTTTAGCCCCGACGAAGTTGGACTGGCAGAGGCGGTGTTTGGATTATAGAATGGTTTATTGGTCATTAGTCATTGGGAATTAGAAAGGTACCAATGACCAATGACTAACGCCCAATGACTAATGAAATGTTACAACGACCAAGAAGAAACCGTAAGAGTGAAGTTATCCGCCAGATGGTGCAGGAAACGCATGTTAGCGCTGCTAACCTGATTTTCCCGCTGTTTATTGTGGAGGGTAATAACCAGAAGAGTGAGGTAGCGTCTATGCCGGGTATCTTCAGATATTCGATAGATAATTTGCTGCGCGAGGTAGAGAGTTGCATGAAACTGGGTTTAAACTCGTTCGATCTTTTTCCCAATATCAGCGAAGAGCTAAAAGATAAATACGCTACCGAAAGCCACCGTGAAGAGGGTTTATACCTTAGTGCTATCCGCCAAGTAAAAATAACTTCCCCGAGGCATGTGTAGTCACCGACGTAGCCATGGATCCCTACAGCAGCGATGGCCATGATGGAATAGTGGAGAACGGCGAGATATTGAACGATGAAACTTTAGAGGTATTGGGTCGTATGGCGTTGGCCCAGGCTTACGCCGGTGCTGATATTATTGCGCCAAGCGATATGATGGATGGCAGGGTTGGTTATATCCGCCGTACGTTGGATGATGCAGGGTTTAAGCACGTGTCGATCATGTCATACTCGGCTAAATATGCCAGCGCTTTTTATGGCCCTTTTAGGGATGCTTTAAACTCGGCGCCAAAGTTTGGCGATAAAAAAGCTACCAGATGAACCCGGCCAACCAACGCGAAGCATTGATAGAATCAAGATTAGACGAGGCCGAGGGTGCCGATTTTTTAATGGTAAAACCCGCATTAGCTTACCTTGACGTTATAAAATTAATAAAAGACAATACCGAGCTGCCCGTAGCAGCCTACAACGTAAGTGGCGAATACGCCATGCTGAAAGCGGCCGTACAAAAAGGCTGGCTAAACGAGCAGCGTGCCGTAACCGAGGTGCTAACCAGCATTCGCCGGGCGGGCGCTACCGCGATATTGACGTATCACGCTAAAGAGGTGTTGGAGAATGGGTGGCTGTAAGCCACCCGTCCATAGTCGATGGTCGATAGTCCATAGACTTTAAAAGTAGTATAAGATATAAGTGAATTAACTATGGACCATTGACTATGGTCCATCGACTAAAATTATGTTAGATAGTATTAAAAAATGTTTTCCAGTGATGATGACTTGCCGGTGAATACGACGGGTAAGCCTGATATCAGCAGGGAAAAATCTGCCGAATTGTATGCAAAAGCCAAGACGTTTTTCCCGGGTGGGGTAAACTCGCCGGTAAGGGCGTTTAAATCGGTTTACGGCACGCCGCTGTTCATTAAAAAAGGCGATGGCAGCCATATCTGGGATGCGGATGATAACGAGTTTATCGACTTCTGCTGCTCCCGGGGCCGCTTATCCTGGGCCACAATCACCCAAAAGTAAAAGAGAAAGTAATTGAGGTAATGCAAAATGGCATGTCGTTCGGCGCCCCTACCGCGCTGGAGAATGAGCTTGCCGAACTGATCCTTAAAAACAATAAATACATACAGAAATTACGTTTTGTAAGCTCGGGTACCGAGGCAGTGATGTCGGCCATCAGGCTGGCGCGCGGCTACACCAAACGCGATAAGATCCTGAAGTTTGAAGGCTGTTACCATGGCCATTCAGATTCATTATTAGTAAAAGCAGGTTCGGGCCTGGTTACTTTTGGCGAGACATCATCAGCAGGTGTACCCAAAGCATTTGCAGATGAAACCATTGTTATCGGCCTGAATGATACCGAAGCTTTACAAAAGGCATTTACCGAATTTAAAGACCAGATAGCCGCGGTTATTATTGAGCCTATCCCGGCAAACAACGGCTTGTTGCTGCAAACTAAAGAGTACTTACAGACATTGCGCGACGTTTGTACGGCTAACGGAACCCTATTAATTTTTGATGAGGTGATCTCTGGTTTCCGTGTAGGCTTTGAGGGCGCTGCCGGGCACTACCAGATACAGCCGGACATTATTACTTATGGTAAGATCATAGGTGGCGGGTTACCGGTGGGGATGTACGGCGCATCTGCCGAGATCATGGGGCATATATCGCCTGATGGTGGGGTTTACCAGGCTGGTACCTTATCAGGCAACCCGGTGGCTATGGCTGCGGGTATTGCCCAACTAACCGAACTGTTACGCATGGGCTTTTATAAAGATCTGCATAAAAAGACGGAAGAGTTTACTGAAGCCATCCAGCGTTTTGCTACTGCACGTAATTATAAATTTAAAGTGTTTGGCATTGGCTCTATATTTTGGTTTGCCTTTACAAATGCGGAAACCATCAGCAAGGCTGATGAGATAGATCCGGCAAGCATGGAGAAATTTAAAGTAATGCACCGCGAATTGCTTAACCGAGGTATTTATATGGGCCCATCGGGCTACGAGGTTGGGTTCATATCATCGGCACATACCAAGATAGACCTGGAGAAAGCAAAAAGAGCTATATTTGATAGTCTTGACCTGGTATTTAAAAAATAACGACTTATGAAAAGATCGCTTGTTATATTTTATTCGCTTATTATTTATGCGGCAGCACAATTAATATGGTGGGGATATCAGTTAGTTAACCTGCAACATAACAAGCTGGGGATGATAATGAGCGAGGGGTCGATGTTTGTGATCGTACTTTCATTTGGTGCGTACTATATGCACAGGTCAATCAACCGCGAGCGCAAACTTCAGGAACAGAAAAAGAATTTCCTGCTATCGGTAACGCACGAGTTAAAATCGCCTTTGGCATCCATTAAATTATTACTGCAAACCATACAAAAGCGTGATCTGACTAAAGCGCAGATCCGTGATTTTATAGAAAAATCGTTGTTAGATATTGAGCGTTTGGACGATATGGTTGAAAATATGTTACTGGCAGCAAAAATTGAAAACCAGTCATATAGCTTTCCAAAAGCAAACTTTAGCCTGTCTGTTTTGGTTGATAGTATTGTTAATCGCCTGCAATTAACCAAGTGCGATGGCAGCCAGAAAATCATCAATGCCGAAATTGAGCCTAAAATTGAGTTCACGGGCGATAAATTTGCGCTTACATCAGTGGTAACAAACCTTATTGAAAATGCCATTAAATATTCGGGCCCGTGTGAACCGGTTGATGTTAAACTGTTTCAAAAGGATGGTAAAGTACACCTGCACGTAGCCGACCATGGCATTGGTATATCTGATGCAGAAAAAACTCGTATTTTCGACCGGTTTTACCGGGTGGGCAGCGAGGATACCCGTAATACAAAAGGTACCGGCCTTGGCTTATACATTGTTAAGCAGGTATTGGATAAGCACGAGGCAAGCATCAGGGTCAAAGACAATCGCCCTGTGGGAAGCATATTTGAGGTTGTTTTTTAATGGACACGAATTGCACGAATTATAGCGAATTATCCTAATTCGTGTAATTCGCTTAAATTTGATTTAAATTAGTGTATATATTATGCAAAGCAAAAAAAGAATTTTGTTAGCCGAAGATGAAGAGCATCTTTTAGAAGCAATTAAACTTAACCTTGAATTAGAAGGTTATAAAGTATCAACCGCCAATAACGGTAAAAAAGCGTTGCAGATATTTAAAGAAGAACGCTTTAACCTGGTTATACTGGACGTAATGATGCCCGAAATTGACGGCTTTGTAGTAGCAGAAACTATAAGGTTGGAGAACTCTGAAGTACCTATCATGTTCCTTACCGCTAAAAACACCAACGAGGATAAAATAGCCGGACTTAAAAAAGGTGCTGATGATTACCTGACTAAACCGTTTAACCCGAAGAGTTGATCCTGCGCGTAAACAACCCGGGTAAAACGCAGCTTAAAAGGTGATGACCTTAAAGAGTTTAATAGCTATAAAATTGGCGATAAAACCATCCATTTTAACTCATTCGAACTGGTTAACGGCGATGGCAGCATCACCCCGTTAACTAAAAAAGAAACCATGTTGCTGAAGCTGCTGATTGAGCGCCGTAATGACGCAGTATCGCGCGAGCAAATTTTGGAAACTGTTTGGAACTATGACGTTTACCCGTCAACCCGTACTATTGATAACTTTATCCTGACGTTCCGTAAGTACTTTGAACCTGATCCTAAAAACCCGGTTTATTTCCATTCAATACGCGGTGTGGGTTATAAATTTACAGATCAGCATTAATTAATGTTTACTAACAGGGCACGCGTATTAGTTATAGGCGCTTTTGTTATTATGCTGGCAGTGGCTTTAAACTATAAAGTTTATGAAATAGCCGGTGTTACCTGCATGTTTATTTTGTTGCTGATATGGGGTTACTTTAAAGAAGGAACTATTGTACTGGCAGCAAAAGCATTTCATAACAAGGATTATGATAAAGCTGAAAGGTTATTAAAACAAGTGAGTAATCCTGACTGGTTAAGCAAAAAACGCCGCGGGTTTTATGAGTTTATATACGGAGGCGTTTGTCTGCAAAAGAACGAATATAACGAGGCAGAGAAGCATTATGAAATAGCGGCGCAGTATCCGTTACGATCAGCAAACGATCATGTGGCGGCATTGGTGCATGTGGCTAACATAGCCGTAAGGCATAATGATTTTGCAAAAGCCAAAGCCTATTTATCATTAGCCGATAAACACGAAGAAAAATAACAGCCAAGATGAAAGAGGTGATACGCCGCTTGCATTTGGAATTAGATAAGAAATAATAACTAAGAGACAAGAGACACGAATCAAGAGCCAAGATAGGTTGACTATCCTCTTGATTCTTGACTCTTGTCTCTTGACTCTAAAAGAAATGACAGATTCACTTTTTATAAACGCAGCATTTTCTAAACCAACTGAACGCCCACCTGTATGGATGATGCGCCAGGCCGGTCGTTTTATGCCGCAGTACTGGGAGATAAAGAACAAATATTCTTTCCTCGGAGATGTGCAAAACACCCGAAATAGCTGCGGACGTTACCATGTTACCGGTTGACCTGTTAGGTATAGATGCCGCTATTTTATTTTCGGATATCCTGGTTACCGGTGAAGCGATGGGTGGCGATTTAAGCTTTAGCCGGGGCGTGGGCCCTAAGTTTGCCAACCCGGTACGTACACAAAAGATATCGATAACCTGAATACAGCTTGCATTGGCGAACTGCAATATGTTGCCGACGCTATTAAAGTTATTCAACAGCGCTTAAACGGCAGCATCCCTTTGATTGGTTTTGCAGGGGCTCCGTTTACGGTAATGAGCTATTTGGTTGAAGGTGGATCATCAAAAGATTTTAAACTGACCAAACTGATGCTGCATAACGAGCCGGAAATGGCGCACGCATTGTTATCAAAAATAGCAACTGTTACGGCAGATTACCTGAACCTGCAAATTGCTGCGGGCGTAAACGCCGTGCAGATTTTTGACAGCTGGGCTCAGGCGCTGGCATGGGATGATTACACAGAATTCTCTCATCGTTACATTGCCGAGATTATCAGCAAACTGAACCGTAAAGATATCCCGGTTATATCTTTTTGTAAAGGCAGTTCGGTTTTCGCGCCGTTAATGGCCGAGGCTAAGCCTGATGTTATCTCAATCGACTGGAACGTTGATCTGTTAGATATTAAAAAACGTTTACCACAAGGTATAGCCGTACAAGGCAACCTTGACCCACATATTTTGTATGCTGATAAAAAAGTAATTAAAGAACGCATTTACCGCTTGTTCGACCGGATGAAAGGTGAGAACGGCTTTATATTTAACCCGGGCCACGGCATTATGCCGGATATCCCTTTTGATAATGTGAAGTACGCGGTTGAGGTGATAAAGGAGTTTAAGTATTAATTATTGACACGAATTGCACGAATTGTGGCTAATTACACTAAGTCGCCTCAATTCGTGTAATTCGAATAATTCGTGCCCATAGTGTATCAATATATTCTTGCCATACATATCATATTTGTAGTCTGCTGGATGGCGGGGCTGTTTTATATGGTGCGCCTGTTTATTTACCATACCGAAGCGCAGGATAAGCCCGAGCCTGCCCGTACTATCCTTTCAGAGCAATTTGAGGTGATGGAGAAAAAGCTGTGGTGGATCATCACCACCCCATCCATGTACCGGTATTAGCTGCCGGTATTACTATGTTATGTATTATGCCGGCTTGGCTGCATATGGGCTGGATGCATATTAAGCTTTTGTTCGTAGTTGGATTGGTCATCTATCATTTTATCTGCCAAAACAAAATGAACCAGATGCGCAAAGGTATCTACAAATGGACCTCCACTCAATTACGTCTGTGGAATGAATTAGCCACGCTTATTCTCTTCGCAATAGTTTTCCGGTAGTCCTTAAAAACTCGTTAAACTGGATTTTTGGTGTGGTGGGGATAATAGCCTTTTCTATCGTTTTAATGATGGCCGTGAAAATTTATAAGCGGTTTAGAGAGAGGAAATAAACTGGCTTTTTGCGATTTTAATACGTATGCTGATAGGCCGTCAGTATCCTCTTTACTCACAAATTCATTACCCTTATCTTCTTCAAACCCATTTCGCTTCAACAATTTTGCGCTCGCTTCATTATCAGGATGTGTCAATGCGGCTAATATCCGGAGCTGCAATTTATCAAAGCTATAATTAATAACCGCTTGCATTGCTTCATTCATGACGCCTTGGCCCTGTTGGTTAGGCATAAGCTCGTAACCCATCTCGGCCATATTCTTTTCGGCATTGAAATTCCAGAGGCATATCGTACCTATCAAACCCGGCGGGTTTTTTAAGCTGATTGCCCAGTATGTAGCATCCGCCTTAATTATCTTATCAATAAATGCTTGTGCATCAGCTACTGTTGTGGTTGGCGGCCTGTCAAGGTACCGGTTAACCAACTCGTCCGAACGTAATTTTAACAAGGCATCCGCATCATCGCTATTCAACGAGCGTAACACTAACCTATCCGTTTCAATAACAGGAAAAGAGGCAGTATCTGTTTTCATTGCTTATGGATTATCCATACCTACTTCTTCTCCTCAATACTAACCACTACACTGGCACGATCGCCTGCGCCAACTGCCGGGTTAATACCAACAGTCATTAAAAACTTGCCAGAGTAAGTGCCGCCGGGTATTGATGAACGCTGCCCCGGCATCATGTTAACTTCTTTAATGGTATACATTTTATCATCCTGTAAACCTTTTAAAGTTATGGGCCGGATAGTGCCTGAACGATAGCGGTTGCTCACCAGATAGTTAAACATAATGGCTTTGCTTTGGTCAGGATCGACATACATTACCGATGCTACATCATTTTTCCATGGATCCTGCAGGCGGTACTGATCGCCGTGCCATATCGCTTCCGAATATTGTTTGTACAGATTAACCGCACCTTGTGCATAAGTTAATTCTTCAGGCTTTAATTTAGCCACCACAATATCAAAACCTAACTTACCCATCATAGCCACATCAGTGCGGAACTTGATAGGCTGTTTACCCCAATCGGTAACGTGGTTTGAATTGGTTAGTGCAGGGTAGAAGTAGGAGTATTCCCATTGGATAAACACGCGCTCCAGTGGATCGGTATTATCGCTGTCCCAAAACTCGGTAAAGTATTTTAGCGCGCCGTAATCAACCCGGCCGCCACCGCCCGAGCATAGCATCAACGGCACTTTTGGATATTTTGCTCTGATACGCTCTAACACTTTATACAAGCCAAATACATAATCGGTATAAAAATTACCCCGGTGCGCTATGGTAGCAGAGTTAGCATTAAATATAACTGAGTTGCAATCCCATTTAATATAAGCCAGCGTCGGGTTTTTTGTGAACAGGTCGTCAACAATATTATATACAAAATCCTGTACCTTTGGATTTGTTAAATCCAACACTAACTGATTACGCATGTAATACTCTGGGCGCTGCGGTTGTTTAACTACCCAGTCCGGGTGTTTTTCGTACAGCTCGCTTTTAGGGTTTACCATTTCCGGCTCAATCCAAATTCCGAATTTCACACCCGCTTCGGCCGCTGTTTTAGTTAAATAAGCAATACCGTTAGGTAGTTTGGTTTTGGTTACTTCCCAATCGCCCGGCCAGATTTATCACCGTTCCGTGGGTACTTGTTACCAAACCAACCATCATCCAATAAAAACAGATCGACACCTAAGCTTTTGGTGGTTTTTAATAGCTCGGCAAGTTTAGGTTCATTAAAATCAAAATAGGTCGATTCCCAGTTATTTAATAAGGTCAAACGGGGGCCTTCGCCATCGGCAATTTTATATTTACGAGCCCAGCTTTGCAAGCTGCGGCTGGCTTCGCCTTTACCTTTATTACTTAGGATGTATACAAATTTAGGGGTGATAAATTCGGTATTAGGTTTAAGTGTATAATCAGCCGCATGGTTGTTAATACCGGCAATTAACCGCAGGTTATTGTTAGGATCAACCTCGAAATCGATTTTATAGTTGCCGCTCCACTCCGGGTTGCCGTAAAGTACTTCGCCTTCATCTTCGATAGCGGGTTTGTTGAGCGATACCATAAATACCGGCGGTTGGAACAGATCAGCACGGGTACCCAATTTGCTATCCGGGGTTTTAATACCATGTGACAGTTTTTCTTCTTCAGGCTTCATCTCCTGCGCCCATTCGCCGTGGTAATGGTTTAACCAATAACCGTTGTTTTGCAGATACAAGTTAGCCGAAGCATATTTATTTAATACCACGTCCTTTTTTTTCGTGATGTTTAATTACGGTCCACTGCTCGGTAACGTTTTCTTTGATATAGGTTTGATAATTTAAGGTTACGTCGAAATTATAGACCGAGTCGCGCAGGTTAATGCTTACCAGTGTGATATTATCGCTGATCTTTGTTGTGGTGTGATCAATATACTTTAATGCTAACGATCTGTTGCCATCAGCATGGGTAACTGCCAGCGCAGGTTCTAAAATATCAATACTACCTGCGGTAGCGTAAGCCATATTAGCCTCGCCGGTATGCGAGATATAGCGGTATTGTTTAGCAATGGCTGCATATTCAGTTTGGTTGGCCAGCTTTGTGCCGAAGTATAGTGCGTTCAATTGTTTTTTAGGGGTTACCTGTAAAACCAGTGCGTTTTTTTGCGATTCGACCGCTACAATGGTTTGTGCTTTAGCTGTAAAAATGTTTGCAGCTAATAAAATAACAGGGACTATCCTTTTTATAATTGTCATGCTTATATTGGTTATTATGCTTGATTGGAAATTGGTTCGGGCTAAGATAAAAATATTTATAGCAATGCAATATCTTCAATATTAGCTATGTATTAAGCTTATTTACCTTTATTTAACATCAATTTAAAAAATATTTGTAACGCCATGCAACCATTTGCTACTAAGTAACATCTTACCTTTAAATGATGTTACTGAAACCTACTTATACAATTGATGAACTAATAACCCGCTGTAAGGCTGGCGAACGTAAAGCGCAGGAGCTGCTGTACAAGCAGTTTGCTTCTAAAATGCTGGGTGTTTGCATGCGCTACGCGGTTGATAAGATGGAGGCAGAGGATATGTTGCAGAATGGGTTTATGAAAGTATTTAAAAAACTGGATGACTACCGGGGTGATGGCGCATTTGAGGGATGGGTGAGGAGGATAATGGTACATAGCTCGATAGAGTATTATCGCAAGCATCATAAAATGGTACAGGTGATGGACGTTGCAGAAATGAGCAACGAGCCATCAGTTAACCCCGCAGCGATGGCAAATATGGGCGTTAAGGACCTGATGAATATTATTCAGCAACTACCGCCCGGTTACCGGATGGTGTTTAACCTTTATGCGATAGATGGTTATTCGCACAAGGAAATTGCCGAAATAGTTGGCATAACAGAGGGAGCCTCAAAATCACAACTATCAAGGGCACGCACAATATTAAAAGAACAGGTTTTAAAAATGGAGGAAAAGAAATATGGATATGCAGGATAAGGAGTTTGATAAGATTTTTAATACGAAGTTTGAAGACTTTGAAGTTGAGCCATCTGCAATGGTATGGGATAACATTGCCGGCGAACTGGATGGAAAAAAGCTAAACCAGCTATTATGCCCTGGTTAAGCATTGCGGCAACTGTGTTGGTGGTACTTACTGCAGGCATACTATTCCTGCAAAAAACAAAATCAACCGGTGATCAGCCTAAAGAAAATAAATTGGTTGCAAGCCGTGTTGAACCTGCAAAAACAGTAACACCTGTACAATCGGCTGAAACCGTTATTGCTAAACCGGCAGCTCATGTTGCATCAACAGTAAACCATCTACATAATGTTATACCATCGGTAAATAATACACAAGGCCAGCTTAACAATACTACCGAGTCTGTTGTTAAACCAACAGAACCTGTAAAGAATGATCAGCAGCCATTAATAGCCGCTGTGCCAAACCCTGCATCTACCCATGTAAGTACAGCAACCGTTCCGGATGTTACGTTAGCGCCCAAAATGCTGGATGCTGTACCACAAGTTGATAAACCGGTAATGGCAACACAATCTGCTGCACCTGCTAAAAACGCGGTATACATAACCTGGGCGGATTGGTAAATGCATTAATGGCTAAGATTGATAAACGCGAAGACAAACTGATTGAGTTTAGCGACAGCGATGACGACGAAAATGGCTCAGACCTTACGGGCGTAAACCTTGGACTTATAAAAATTAAAAAACAACAATAATAAAAGCTACTTATACAATCTAAATATACACTTAACATGAAACGTTTAATAATAGCCACATTACTATGCGGCGTGACAAGCCTTGGCCTTGCGCAAAAAACTACTACAACTACTGTTACCACTACCACAATTAACGGTAGTGATACAACAAAAACAACCAGCACCACTACTAATAGAACCAAAGTTACTTTTGGTAGCGATTTCAGGGCAAAAAGAGATAGCCTGCGCCATGACCGTAAACGATCAGGTTTTAACTTCGGGCTTACTTTTTCAAGGTTTGATCTGGGGCTGACTACGCTTATTGATAATGGCAGTTTTACCCTGTCGCCTGCAAATGATTTTTTAAGCTACCGCTCATGGAAATCAAGCAACGTGGGTTTTGACTTAGTACAGTTTGGTTACCGGTTTACACCTAATTTTAAAATCTATTTATCAGGTGGTTTTGATTGGACGTTGATCCGCCTGCGCAAGGACATTACCATCCAACGCGACGCGCCGGTTTTAACCTATGTAAATGATCCCATCCATTACAGTAAGAACCGTTTTGGGGCAACCTATGTAAGGATCCCATTATCCTTCGAGATCAGGAGCAAGGAGTATAGCGATGGTAAACGTGCCCGCTTTGTATTTGGCCCGGAAGCCGGCATATTAACCGGAGCACGTGTTAAGCAGATAAGTGAAGAAAAAGGCAAGCAAAAGCTGGATGACGACTATCATTTTGCCAAGGTACGCTACGGCGCGTTTGCCCGCCTTGGTTACGGTGGTGCAGGTTTCTATGCCAAATACTACTTCAACGATATGTTTGAGAATAGCCCCGCGCAGAAAGGTTTGAAGAACTTCGCGGTAGGTGTAACCTTTGGGTTTTAATAAACAACCAAATCTATATATAAATGCAAGGGTCCCGGGTTACCGGGACTCTTGTTGTTTTAGCTATATTTGCAACATGACAGATACACCCTTTTTACAAACCTTAGCTGTAACCAAAACCTATCCCGGCGAACGGCTGGCAGGTGTAAAAAGCATAAACCTGACCATACAACCGCAAAAGATAACGGCTATAATTGGCGAGAGCGGCAGCGGCAAAAGTACCTTGCTGAAGTTGTTGTTCGGCTTGTTATCTCCCGACGACGGCCGCGTGCAGTTTAAAGGCGAACGCATTTGGGGGCCCGAGGAGAAACTGATACCCGGCCACGACGCCATGAAGATGGTTACCCGGGATACCGACGGCCTGAACGTTTATGCCAAAGTATGGGACAACATAGCCGTACTGTTACCCAATACCGACGTTGCCACCAAGGAACAACGTACTATCGAGGTATTGAAACAACTAAACATCCTACACCGGCTGATAAGCAGGCCTTCTTTTTAAGCGGTGGCGAGAAGCAGCGCGTAGCTATAGCCCGCGCCCCGGCAACCCGCCCCGAAGTGCTGTTGCTTGACGAGCCCTTTAACCAGGTTGATACTTCTTTCCGCGAGGGGTTACAGCAGGATATACGGCAGGTGGTGCATGATACCGGGTTAACGGTGATCATGGTATCGCATGATCCGGCCGAGGTACTGTCTATGGCTGATGAGCTGATCGTGCTGAAAGATGGCGAGATCATTGAGGCCGGTAGTCCTAAGTCACTCTATCAAAACCCGCAGAACCTATATACTGCCAAGCTGCTAACCAATTGCAATGTAGTAAGTGCCGAAGATGCCGCGCATTTTGGTATCAACGCAAAGGCCGGGCATGTGGTTATCTACCCCGAATGGGCCGCGCCCACCAATAGCTGGACGCGTAAGGACTTCACCGTAAAGCAGGTCTTGTTTAAGGGCAGCTATGAGGACCTGTTAGTTGAGAAGGATCATATCACCCTGCGCTTATTAAATGATACACCCGGCAAATACCGTATTGGCGATAAGGTGCATATTAAGATCAATAAATACCTTGATTTTTAATCAGTTAACCTGTGTGTTGTTTCATGTGTGTATGACACAGATGAAACAAGTGAAACAACATTTCGACGCAATAAGCTGACGAATAGTTATTTGCGAAAATGGCGTGAAACAAAATGAAACAAATTTTAGGGCTTAATTTACTGAATATTAGCCCGTTAAAGAAAATAATGTTTGTTTAAACATGTAAGCATGCCTGAAACACATCGCTGCCAATCTTCTGGAAGAAAATGCCCCTTCGCTAGCCAGGTAAAACCCACAGCCGGTATTTTGCTATAGCCCATCATTACAGGCAAAATACCGGGCTATCCCACCTCACAAAACCATCATCGGTTTTACCTGGCTGCGCTTCGAAGCTTATTACTGCCGGCACCCTAAAACCGACAGCTATGTTATAATTAGGCACTTCAAAAAGCAGAATATCAACAACCCACCCAACCCCATTCTGCTTAATAACTATTAACTGACAGTGATCTAATTCTGTTAGTTTGAACAAATATAATTATATTTCTAATTTATATTATATCGTTTTAGTTAAATACGTTAAATTTTATGGTTTGGTTTTACCAGATTAAAACAAATTTACATTTAGGTGCATTTTACCTGTATAAAACATCACCACTATGAAAACAAAACTATTTCGCTTCGTAATGCTTGGAGCATTACTGGCCATGTTAGGCACAAGTTGTGGCGCCATGCGCGATGCGCCGAAACCACCGGCACCGCCAGCGCACCCGGCACCTTAATAAAAATGCCCGCTTTAATTAGGCGGGCATTTTTATTTTAATTACTAACGTGAGATGTCCGTCCGCAACCTACCCGAACAAGAAAAACAATCGGACAAAACCTGCGCTACTCACCGCTGTTATCCGCCTTGTCATCCTGAGCAAAGCGAAGGATCTTATACACGCGATAAGTAATCGGCGATCTATCTATCATACAATAACCCGGCCCGCCTTCTACCAGGCGGGAACGCCATTATTTGATATTCCTGATTTGTCATGCTGAGCAACGAAGCATCTGCAAACTATGTTGTAAAACTTTGCAATAGCCGCCCGGCAGATCCTTCGCTGTGGCTCAGGATGGCAAACTTATTTTTATTACAGAAAATAAATTCACTTAACCTCTTGAAAATCACAAAATAACTCCGTACTTTTGCAGTCCCTAAAACTGCCCGCCAATGAAGGGGGCAGGGGGACTTTAAAAAAACAAACAAGAAAAGCAAGAATGCCTACTATCAATCAATTAGTTAGAAAAGGTAGAGTAGCTCTGGTTGACAAGAGTAAGTCGCCAGCGTTGGACAGCTGTCCACAGCGAAGAGGAGTGTGCACCCGTGTGTATACCACTACCCCTAAAAAACCAAACTCAGCAATGCGTAAAGTTGCCCGTGTGCGCTTAACCAATGGTAAAGAAGTAAATGCTTACATCCCCTCGGGCGAAGGTCACAACTTACAAGAGCACTCTATTGTGTTGATCCGTGGTGGTCGTGTTAAAGACTTACCTGGTGTACGTTACCACATCATCCGTGGTGCGTTAGATACTTCTGGTGTTGCCGGTCGTAACCAACGTCGTTCAAAATATGGTACTAAACGCCCTAAACCAGGACAAGCTGCTGCAGCCCCTGCAAAAGGTAAAAAGAAATAATTAAAGGAGGATAGTAACAATGAGAAAATCGAAACCAAAAAAAGAATCCTTCTTCCTGATCCAAAATTCAATGATGTTTTGGTAACCAGGTTTGTTAACAACATGATGTTTGACGGTAAAAAATCAACCGCTTACACTATATTTTATAACGCAGTTGATATTGTTGAGAAAAAAACCAGCGAAAGCGGTTTAGAAACCGGAAAAAGGCTTTAAACAATGTTATGCCTGCAGTTGAAGTTAAAAGCCGCCGTGTTGGTGGTGCTAACTTCCGGTACCAACCGAAGTAAGACCAGAGCGTAAAATTGCTTTAGGTATGAAATGGTTAATTAGCTATGCCCGTCGCCGTGGCGAAAAACCATGATGGAGAAATTAGCAGGCGAGATCATATCGGCAGCTAAAGGTGAAGGTGCAGCAGTTAAAAAGAAAGAAGATACGCATAAAATGGCCGAGGCTAACAAAGCGTTCTCACACTTTAGGTTTTAATTAGTGAATTAATGAATGGGTGAATGAGTGAATGGTGAGTAGTTAAATATTCACTCGTTCGATCATTCGCTTATTCACTCAATAAACAAACATGTCAAGAGATCTTAGATATACAAGAAATATAGGTATTGCCGCCCACATTGATGCCGGTAAAACCACTACTACCGAGCGTATACTTTACTATAGCGGCGTTAGCCACAAAATAGGCGAGGTACACGAAGGTGCTGCTACCATGGACTGGATGGCGCAAGAGCAGGAGCGTGGTATTACCATCACTTCGGCTGCTACCACAGTTAACTGGAAATACCGTGGCCACAATTACCACATGAACATTATTGATACACCGGGACACGTGGATTTTACTGTAGAGGTAAACCGCAGCTTACGTGTATTAGATGGTTTGGTGTTTTTGTTTAGCGCGGTTGATGGTGTTGAGCCACAATCAGAAACTAACTGGCGCCTTGCTAACAACTATAACGTTGCCCGTATTGGTTTCGTTAATAAGATGGACCGTAGCGGTGCCGACTTTTTAAATGTTGTTAAACAGGTTAAAACCATGTTAGGCAGCAACGCTGTACCATTACAGTTACCTATCGGTGCCGAAGAAAACTTTAAAGGCGTGGTTGATTTGATTAACTGGAGAGGTATTGTTTGGAATGAGCACGATAAAGGGATGACCTTTACCGAAGTGCCTATCCCTGCTGATATGGTTGACGAAGCAACAGAGTGGAGAGAGAAATTATTAGAATCGGTTGCTGAGTATGACGAGAGCTTAATGGAGAAATTCTTTGACGCTCCGGATACTATTACTGAGCGCGAAGTGCTTGATGCTTTACGTAAAGCGGTATTAGATGCTAAAATAGTACCAATGGTTTGCGGTTCGTCTTTCAAAAACAAAGGTGTACAAACCATGCTTGACTATGTGATGGAACTGCTTCCTTCACCTATGGACGTTGAAGGTATTGTTGGTACCAACCCTGATACTGGCGAGGAAATATTGCGTAAACCTGATGTTAAAGAGCCGTTTGCAGCTTTAGCGTTTAAAATTGCTACCGATCCGTTTGTTGGTCGTTTATGCTTTATCCGTGTTTACTCTGGTAACCTTGAAGCTGGTTCGTATGTGCACAACATGCGTTCAGACAATAAAGAGCGTATCTCTCGTATCTTCCAAATGCACGCTAACAAGCAAAACCCAATCCCTAACGTGGGTGCAGGTGATATTGCTGCGGTAGTAGGCTTTAAAGATATTAAAACAGGTGATACCCTTTGCGACGAGAAACACCCTATCATACTGGAGTCAATGAACTTCCCTGACCCGGTTATCGGTTTAGCTATCGAGCCTAAAACTCAGGCTGACGTTGATAAATTAGGTATGGCTTTAGGTAAACTTGCCGAAGAGGATCCAACCTTCCGTGTAAACTCTGACGAAGAGACCGGCCAAACTGTAATTAGCGGTATGGGCGAGCTTCACTTAGATATCATCATGGACCGTTTGAAACGTGAGTTTAAAGTTGAGGTTAACCAGGGTGCGCCACAGGTAGCTTACAAAGAGTCTATCACCGGTACTGTACAACACCGCGAAACTTACAAGAAACAAACTGGTGGCCGTGGTAAATTTGCTGATATACAGGTTGTATTATCACCAAATGACGAAGGCAAAGAAGGTTTGCAATTTGTTAACGAAATTAGTGGTGGTGCTATCCCCCGCGAGTTTATCCCATCTGTACAAAAAGGCTTTGAAGCTTCAATGGCAAATGGTGTGTTGGCAGGTTATCCTTTAACCAGCTTAAAAGTGCGCTTGATTGATGGTTCATTCCACGCTGTCGATTCGGATGCGTTATCATTCGAGTTAGCTGCTAAGATGGCTTACCGCGAAGCATTGCCAAAATGTAAACCGGTATTGCTTGAGCCGATCATGAAGATCGAGATCTTAACACCTGAAGAAAACATGGGTGACGTTATCGGTGATATGAACCGTCGTCGTGGCCAGCTTTTAGGTATGGACTCACGCGCAGGTTCGCAGGTAATTAAAGCTACTGTACCACTTTCAGAAATGTTTGGTTATGTAACCCAGTTACGTACCATCACATCTGGTCGTGCTACTTCAACCATGGAGTTTGATCACTATGCTGAAGCACCACGTAACGTACAGGAAGAAGTAGTTGCTAAAGCAAAAGGCAAAAAAGCTGCTGCTAACGCGTAATTAAAGATTGGTTGATTGGTGCTGCCGAGATTAGTTACCAATCAACTTTTTAAATAAATAATCAGACCGCCCTAATAAATAGCTCTTAGGAACGGTCATCAAACAAAAACAAAATGAGCCAAAGAATCAGAATCAAATTAAAATCTTACGATTACAATTTGGTTGACAAGTCAGCCGAGAAGATCGTAAAAACAGTAAAGCCAACAGGCGCTGTAGTTAGCGGACCGCTTCCGTTACCAACCGAAAAGAAAATTTTCACTGTTTTGCGTTCACCACACGTAAACAAGAAAGCACGCGAGCAATTCCAATTATGTTCTTACAAACGTTTATTGGATATCTACAGCTCAAACTCAAAAACTGTAGATGCGCTGATGAAGCTTGAATTGCCAAGCGGTGTTGAAGTTGAGATCAAAGTGTAACTGTACCGGAAGATCTGAAAATATAAAAAGCCATTCGAGTAATCGGGTGGCTTTTTTGTTGAGCTACAGTTGTTTAATGCCTATCGCGTATTGGCTTTGCGCGCAGGCTTGCCCCGCTCTTTGGCCGCGGGGGCCAGTTACTTTTTGTCTTGATACAAAAAGTAACCAAAAACTAAGCGTAGCGATCTCATGAATACCTATTAAAAACAAATAATAGATGAATAAAATCAAGTCAGCCCGATCACTTCCGCCCGCAAGGCCATACTCCCGGCCCGGCGTGCTGACAGGCCTTTACGCTTGTTTTTGATTGCTCGTTTATTACTAAAATCTTGGTAAGTACCCTAAAACCGTCATACGGGCAGCTTCGGGCGAAATCAGGTAAAACAAAGTGGGCCGTGCGGTGGCAAAGGCATTGGTAATTTTGCCTGAAGGGGTAGCCTTGCGCGACAACAGGCGGCAAAAGGACCGGGCCTTAGGTTTTAGCTGATTTGCAGCGCATAAGGCCTGTGCGGCAAAGAAGCCTCCCGTATGACTTGATTTTTGGTTACTTTTCATCAAGGAAAAGTAACTGGGGCTCCGCGCCCAAGAGCGGGACAAGCCTTGCGCGCGAAGGCCTAAATGAAGCGATAGGTTTAACAGGCTAACCCGCCATCAACCAGCAAACCCCAGCCCCAACAGCCGTATTCAAAAAATTAACCACATTATTACTGATAAGCCCTTTACGCTCCAAAGCAGCGCCTAAAACAGAATCAACAAGGTTGCCGGTAAACCCTGCCAGACATATCCAGCAAAAGCCAATCCCCCAACCAAAACTTATGCTGTAAACAGTAGCGATAAGCATTGCGCCCATCAAACCTATCAGCGTACCTTCAATACTTACTACACCATCCCTACCGGGTTCTTCTTTTTAAAGGTGAGAATGTTAAAGAAGCCGCGGCCATACACCATACCCAGCTCGGACGATAATGTATCGGCAGTGGCTGCTGCAAAACTCCCGGCTATCATTAAAGATAAGGTAGTTGCATATTCGGGATATATCCGGTAGCAGCGCCAAGTAAAGCGGCAACGCCACCATTGGCTAATACCTGTCCGGCGGTGCGTCGCCCCTTGTTTTCTTCGGCTGCGCCTATGGCTACTTTTTTAGCTACCTGCCATTTGGTTGCCCATATCGCTACAATGAAAAATGCAGCCAGAATAAGTAAGCCGGTTAGCCCAGCGCCTTTGTACATTAACGCGCCTACTATGGCGCCGGTTATAGCACCGGCAAGGGTAAGTTTTTTGGCGGTGTAACTAAAGGCGGAGCCAAGTAATAAAATTAAATAAATAATGATTTCGGCTATAGACATGATCTATTCCCCGGATTTAAAAAATCCTGCCAAACACCTTCCAACTCATCAACCAGTTCGGTCCGGATGGAGATCCCCGACGCCTGCGGTGTCCAGTCTGCGCGGCAAGGTTGCCGGTTTTTAATATGTCAAGGGTGAGGATTTGTTGCTTATCAGGATTTAGCAAAACATCTATAGCTATAGTGATACGATGGTAATGCCTGCCTTTGCGAAATGCCAAATACGGTTCGGAAGCTATAATGCCCGATGCAAAGATGCCTTTAGGCTCAACCCCTACGCGAACGATGTAGGCCCTGTCGCCGGGTTGGATGGTCTTGTGGCTGGCAACGCTCCAATTATCTTCCAGTTTACCGGTATCGGCCAACTTTTTAATATCGTCGTCCAGATCGGCCCATTCAAATTTTAAGGGGTTCCAGCCAAAAGGTAAGCTTTCATAATATTTGAGCCACGCGGCTATCCGCGTCCCGTCAATTCATCAAGCTTATTGCGTTCGGTTTGTAGTTCGCGGGCCAGTTTCTTTTCCTTCTCGTTTGCTTTAGCTTTATAAGTTTTAAATTCTTCTTCCAGTTCGTTATATAAGGTGGTGCGGTAAGCAGCTTCCTTGCGTGCACCACCTGATCGTGCTAACACAACACCCGCAATAGCGCCGACAATCAAAACTAATCCCCACATAATAATATTATAGGTTGATTTAGCTAACGCTATACCCGAAACCTATGGTGTCGGTTTGCGATAAAGTTTGCTCTTTTGCAGCTACATCAGCTTTAAGACTGGCAATATTTTTATGTTGTTCGGCAATTGTATCGTTCGCCGCTTTTAACTGGCTGCGGGTATTTTTTAACGTGTCGGTAAAGTTCTTCCATATGGCATCAACAAAAGGTCGCTGGTAATTATAAACCTTGGTTAACAGGTATTGGTATTGGCCGTTAAGGCTTTTGTCAACCCGCGCCGGCGCAACTGCTACGCTGTCTGTTTTAATAGGCGGGGGCTAGTAGCTACAGTTGTTGATGGCTGTACAGGCTGTGCTGCTGCTGTAGCTTTTTTTAAGCTATCAGCTTTTTGCTGAGCCCTGAAAGTTTTGGCATACGTGCCGTAGCCATATCTGCTATAAGGCCTGCCGGTTTTAGGGTTAATAGGTATTGCACCCGGCTTGGCAGCCGTTATTATCGGTTTGGTAACCGTTGTTTTTTTAACCGTAACTTTTTTAACACTATCCTGCGCTTTAACAGTAGTTATACAAATTGTAAGTGTTAATAACAGGGATAGTTTCAACATGAAATTGTTGTTCATAATTGTAAAATTAGGCAATGATATATTAAAAAAACAGTAAAAAAATGCTTTTGTTGCGTTTTTAGGGTATAATCGGCTCAGCTAATGTAAACCTTAATACGCATTTTTGCTAAGCATAGTTATATTAGCAGAATGAATATTGGAATTATTGGCTTAGGCGATATGGGGCGTTTATACGCCAAAGCTTTTTCAAAAGCGGGATATATCGTAGCAGGCTGCGACTTGCCGGCTAACCGCCGGCAGCTTGAAGAAGAGCTTGCACCTTTTAATATCAAGGTATTGGATAGCGGTAAGGAGATCTCTGAAACCAGCGACCTGATCATCTATTCTGTCGAGGCCGAAAAAATTGCTAAAGTAGTTGCCGAGTTTGCCGCCTATACCAAACCGGGTGCTATTGTAGCCGGGCAAACATCCGTAAAAACACCCGAGATTGAAGCCTTTGATAAATACTTGCCGGCAACCGCGCAGATCATTACTTTCCACGGGATGCACGGGCCGGGTTTTGAGCCAAAGGGACAAACGTTGATACTAATACCGCATCGTGCGGATGAAACCGCAAAACAACGCATGCTTGACCTGTTTAATGCCATAGGATCGGAGATAGTTGAGCTGGCCGATTACCATGAGCATGATAAAATTGTAGCCGATACGCAAGCTGTAACCCACGTTGGTTTTGAAAGTATGGGTACCGCGTGGAAGGCCGCCGGGTTTTTCCCCGGGAAAACGCTTCTTATATAGGCGGTATTGATAATGTAAAGATCCTGACCACGCTGCGCATATTTAGCTATAAAGCGCACGTATATGCCGGCCTAGCCATAATGAACCCGTATGCCCGCCAGCAGGTGAGGCAATATGCGGTATCCGAGTCGGAGTTGTTTAAATTGATGATCCAGAAGAGGAAGCCGCCTTCCGCGAACGGTTATACCGCGCGCGCGATTTTGTTTTCCATGAAAGCCGCAAGCCAATTATGTTAAATGATAAGGTGATGAAGGAGTTTAGGCTATCGCAAAATCATGATCTGCAAAACCAAACTCGCATCTAAGTATACTAAGTATGGTTGACGCCTGGTACCATTTGGGTGTTAACCCGTATGATAACCTGATCTGCCAGACGCCGCCATTCCGCCTGCGTTTAGGTATTGCTGAATACCTGTTTAAGGACGAAGAACTGTTAGAAGAATCTATCCGGCCGCGCTGTATGATAAAACAATCCGTGGCGACGATCTGGAGTTTCACTCGGCCGTACGCGAGTGGTCGTCCATTATAGGCTATGGCGATATGGAAGGCTACAAAAAGCACTTTAACGATGTGCAGGCTTTCTTTAAAGATCGGTTGCAGGAAGGAAATAAACAAAGTGCGGAGTTGATTAGGAGATTGATGACGGAGTAAGACAAACCATCGCGTTAGCATGAAAGATTTTGGCACCAAATTTCAACTGATTATTCGTCCCTTCCTTGTCATCTTTATTTCGGTAATTTGCCTTTACTCATTTTTTCATTGGTGGTTCCTTATAAAAAATGAGGGGCTGATTATTGATGAAGCGATCGCCAATTTCGCAATACCATTAGTGATATCGGTTGTGCCGGTATTGATGTATTTACTCCCACGCATAAAACTACTTGATCTTACCAGTAGAAAAGGAAAAAATCCTGTAGCAGGATATGTATTAATGGCTTGCATTGCCATTGCTGTTCCAACAATGATAGCGCAGGTATACCTGATAACAGCAACAGGCGAGCTAACCAGCTTAACGTCTATCAATCAAATATCGGCGCTGCCTAAAACAAAATATTATACGCTTAAGTCTCTTTATATCGATAAACAGCAAGCGCGACCCAAAACAGATATAAACATTAGCGGTAAGCACAATACTAATTACAACATGGCTGTTTATATGCCCTGTCCAATTTTTGATGTTAAATACGCGAGGCACAAGCCCGACACTTTAAAGCTTTTAGCCTGGCTTGGCATCAAATATCAGAAAACCATAAGTAACCGGTCATCTGCGCACGATAAACAATTGGCGTTTGATAGCTTTGTTAAACAAAGCCAGGACGATTTTGATAAACGTGATCTGACAAAATTCTCGTACTGGATCGTATCGGCCCTACCAGAGAATTAAATGATTATGGGGATGCTATCACTTTTTCAGGAGCTTACAATGTTCCGTTTATAGTGTTAGTGCCCAGATTTGGCCGTTTCGGGGATAGAAATGGAAATATGCTTTTTTGGCTTATTGCTGCTGTAAGCATTGCTTCGCTGGTATTTATACTAATGATAGTTTCTGCGCCTTTAAAAGATGAGGCGATAAATAAGCAAAGCACCGGATATGTCTTTGAGTCTTATAAATTAGATCGGTAGGCGGGCGATTACTCCCGCAACCGCTCGTCTGTATATGTTATCTCGGTACGACCATGTTTAACGGGTTTGCCATTCTCGTCAACGCTTACAAAAACTATCTCATCAATAGTTAATATAGTTTTTTGGGTGATCTTGTTGCGTACATGGCAGGTTAAGGTGATAGAGGTATGCCCAAATTTAGTGGCTTTTATACCCAGCTCAATAATATCCCCCGGTTAGCCGAATTTATAAAGTTAATTTCGGACATATATTTGGTAACACAGCCATTGGTGCCTAATTGTATAATAGTATATATAGCAGCTTCCTCATCAATCCAGGCCAGCAGTCTGCCGCCAAAAAGTGTTCCATGTGCGTTAAGGTCTTCGGGTTTAACCCATTTGCGGGTGTAAAAGTTCATCTATCAGTTATTTTATAAATACAAAGGTATATATTTGAAGCTATGCCTTATAACCTTAAACCATTTACGCTGTTATTAATTATCAGTTTTACTTTATTAAAGCCAACTCACGCGCAGGTTGCTAACAGCAATATTCATTATTTGACAGATACCACCGTAAACTTTAACGCCCTCATCGGCCAGTTTAAAAACAAGGTTATTTATGTTGATGCCTGGGCAACCTGGGTGTGTTCCTTGCAGGCAAGAGCTTCAGCGGAAAAAAGAGGTGCAGGCATTTGCCAATTTCGCCGCTAAAAATGATGTAGTTATATTATATATATGTTGCGATAAAGATGGCAGCAAATGGAAGCAATATATCAAAGCCAACAACCTAGTTGGATATCACTTTTTAGTTAACGAGGCGGTGACTAAAGATTTCCATACCACGCTATCCCGTACAACTACGGTCAAGAGTGATGAAAAGAAGCTTTTACATGCCCCGTCACATTATTATTGATAAAAATGGTGCTGTTGCCGATAGCAGCGCAGCCGAGCAAGGCAACGCTAAAGTTTATGCTACATTAAAGAAATTATTGGCTAAAGCCGATTAATTTTCACCCTCAACAACCTTGCCCCATTCTACGCGCAAATCATTTATATTTTGGGTAGTCTTGCTAATCTTGCCGCGATATTTAACCTGGTCCTTATCGCGAAACTCTTTATATATTAATGTATACAATTTACATTCCTCCAGCAGCAGGCGCGATTTTACGTTGGCTATCTTTTTTTGCTTTTTAGGAAGCGTTAAATGGTCCATTTGTATAGCCACCTTTTTTAAAGTATCAATATGCGGCAATCCGGTATGTGTAAATACTTCGGAAAGTGTATCGCGATTGTTAGTGTAGTTGCCGTAAAAGTCTGTACGTAATGAGTCGGATAGTTTTTCGCTCAGGCGGCTTAGTTTAGCAAAATCTTTGAGCTGATATATCGGCGCGAATTGCAGACATAGCCCGGTATATACTATAGTCAGCGCTACAGGTATGACTGTAATTAGTTTGTCCCGGTAAGTTTTTAATCCCCAATAAGCTATCAGCCCAAATAAGTAACCTGCTATCAATCCGCCCAAATGTGCAGCATGGTCAATCCGTTTGCCAAATGGTATAATATGATAGCCCACAAAAATAGCGGTACTTATTAACAATGCCCTGCGCGCGTTACCCTCATAAAATTTAGTGCTTAGCAAGGCAAGCAGTATCCCGAATAATCCGAATATCGCGCCCGACGCGCCCGCTGCTATCCCTTGGTCGTGCCATACTACCGACGTTATGCTGGCGCAGATTCCGGTTAATAAATAAAGCGACAGGTATTTCCAACGGCCCAACTTACTTTCAAGCAATGAGCCGATATATATTAATACTACCATGTTACCGGCAAGATGCATAAACGAGAAATGTAGAAACGTATTGGTTAACAACCGCCATACCTGCCCGTTAAGCACTTGGGTACGGCTGCTAAAGCCAAGCGATAAATAAACATCGTTCAAACTATTTATAAAGTTTCCCGGGCCATGGCCATGATGCTTACCCGCATTTGTAAACAGTATCATCATCAAAACCATCATTACCACATTACTAATAACATATATAGCTATATTAGTTAATACCAGTATAGGCGTAATAAAATAGTTTTGCTTCGGTATAAATGCTGACAGGAACTCCCGCAACCTTTCTTTATAACCCATAGGCGGGTTATCTAAATTAATAAACTGGTTTTCGGGTATACGGTCTATCAGTTCTGGGTAGTTTCCTGTAGGGTATCTTTCAGGTGATACTCCACATATTCAATCTCGCCGTTAAGCAGCAGTTCAAGATTCTTTTCGTTCTTGCCGTAGTCCGTAAAAAAGCCCTGGTAGCCTACACACTCGCTTTTAATAACGGCGGTATTATTAACTATACGTACCGCTACTTCTTCGGCATAGCTTTCCCACGAGATAGGAGTGTAGCCTATAATACCATCCCTGCCGAAATACCCAATGCGCCA
>NZ_JABFCR010000038.1:0-27967 GCF_013087555.1 Mucilaginibacter humi | reverse complement strand
GCGGTGTGCACATGAAGGATATCCTTAACTACGCCATCCCTTACAGTGTCATAGGCCGCATGGCCAACAAGTTGCTGGTAGCTAAACAGATTAAACAGATCTTTGATTATCGCACTAAAGCTATTAATGAATTGTTTGGGGTGTACAGGAAGTAATGTAAAACTTTGGATTACTTACAATACGTAGTTAAAGATTCTTTGCTTCTCTTGATCCTAAGCCCGCGGTGTGCACATGAAGGATATCCTTAACTACGCCTATCATTACATCAATCAACATGTATCTTAAAACACAGCCGGGCTTAACACTTGATAAAATACTGGATAACCTGGATTATTTTGACGTAAAGAATTTTGCACCAAATATTAAATGTAGATTTTTAATGAGTATTGGTTTATTAGATACTTACGTACCCCCCACCAATGATTATACAGTATTTAACACCATGACCACGAATAAGAAAATAATGGTATTCAGAGATTATGGGCATGATGTTAGTCCGCTATATATAGAACTTGAAAATGCCCGGATGCATGATCAGTTTGGGTTATACTAATGATGAAATTGCTACCCGCATATTAATGACAGCGACAGTAAACAATTTAAAGAGAATGAGATGGCTAAAGCTATGTTGGCTGGTTATTGCCTTTGCCGGTGTACAAATTATGTACACAACGGCAGCTAAGGCCCGTGCGCACGAGGAAGGCGCGGGAGATGAGGGCGAAGTAGAAACCATATTAACTCCTGCTAACAAAAATGCCGAATTTGATAAAAATGCCAAATACACTTTTGAGGTAAAAAATGGCACCAATACCCCACAGGAAGGAAAGGTATCATACACAGTAGCTAACGGCATGGGTAAGATATTTCACCGGGATTCTATAAAAGTTAAGATACCTAAAAACAGCACTGAGAAATATAACTTTGAAATACCTGGCGACGGCGCCGGCTTTTATAAAGTTAACTTTATGATAAACGTTACCGAGTATGACGATACAACCCGCAGGGTTTTTGGCGTACACCCCGAAAAGATAGAGGCAAAGCGCGGTAAACCTGCAGACTTTGATGCATTTTGGGACAATGTAAAGTTGGAGCTGGCTAAAGTAAAACCTAAATTTAAAGTTACCGCCATGCCTAAGCTCGACAAAGATAACAGGCATGTATACCTTTTTGAAATGCAATCGCTGGGCGACATGACCATACGGGGGTGGCTTACTGTGCCCATCAGTAAAAGTCCGAATAAAAAATTTGCGGTATTGCTGGGCCTGCCGGGCTACCAGGGTAAGCCTGGAGCCAATGATGGGTACTGATGATGACCCGGCTATTATCACTTTAAATGTACGTGGCCAGGGGCAACAGCCGCGGCAAGGTAAATACCCGCCGCGATGAGTTTATATTTTATCGCGTAGAGAATAAAAATAAATATGTAATGCGCGGCGTTATTGCCGATTGTTTACGCGCTATTGATTTTATTTATTCAAGGGACGAGCTTAAGCACGACCAGATACTGGTATCGGGTGGTAGTATGGGTGGCTTTTTGTCGCTGGCCACGGCAAGTTTGGATAAACGGGTTAGATTATGTTCGGCACAGAACCCGATATTTTGCGACATCAGGGGTTTGGTAGGCGCAGTTACCCGGCCAATAAGCGATATCACTAAATATGTCAGAACGCAACCCGGCCTTTCATTTGATAAAGTATTGGATAATCTTGACTATTTTGACGCTAAAAATTTTGCCCCGGATATTAAATGCTCAACCATTATGGGTATTGGTTTGCTTGACCCATTTGCACCACCGGCCAATGAGTATGCGGCATTTAATAACCTAAAAGGCGAAAAACGCATGATGGTATTTAAAGACTTAGGCCATGAGATAAGCACAGCCTACAAAAATTTAGAGGGCCGCTGGATGCGCGACACCTTTGCATTATTTTAATGATAGGATATGAAATTTACAACTATACGTTTAAAGTACATTTTTATAGCAGCGGTTATTATTGCTACCCTGCAAGGTAAAAGTTATGCAGGCGGTTTCCCTGTACGGCCCCGCAGTTTATTGCTGTCTACATCTGTAAATTACTTTTTTGCCAATAAGGGCTGGGACTCATTACGCAGGCTTAGTCCGTTTGCATCAGGTGGCCAGTTCAAGTCGGTCAGCTACTCGTTATATGCCGAATATGGTATAAGCAAGCGTTTTACCGCAGTTGCTTCATTACCTTATGTAATGAATGTTTATAAAGATAGTACAGGCTACAATAACCAAACCAATGGCTTTACCGACCTGGGAGCTGGGTATCCGGTATTACTTATTTAATATTGATTATATCTATTATTTGACTATACAAGGCACTTTTATAACGCCTATGTATCAAAATAACATCAACCTGGGGCTATGGGCAACAAGGTGCAGAACTTAAGGCATCGTTTGCGGGCAGCGGGAAAGTTTGGGGCAAAAATTATTACTTTAATGTAGAGAACGGTATCCGGCAATATTTTGGTAGCAGCGGCCCATTGCAGGACAGGTACACCGTAACCGCGGGCTTAACATTAGATAAGCGCTTTAAGCACCAGCTCTCGGTATCGTTAGGCGGTTTTTATTCAACCAGCAGTTTAAGCGCCGGATATGATCCCAACCATGCTGCTGCTAATAAAAACTTTTCTTTTAACCAGTATCGTTAAGCTATGGCTATTCGTTTAACCGGCGTGTTGCTATGTTTCTTAGCGCAGGTACATTTATTAACGGGCGCAATACGGGCAAGGGCTCAAGCGCTTCGGCATCCATCATTGTCAGGCCATTTTAATATAGATATCAGGTTATATCATGCGTAAATTAATTATCCTGCTTTTATTACTACCTGTTTATTGTATGGCGCAAGACGTGGAAACATACATACAACAAGGCAATACCAAGGCCGGCGCTAAAAATTTTAAGGGTGCCGTTGCCGATTTTACCCGGGCCATCGGCCTGTCACCCGGTGCTGCCAGGATCTATTTTTACCGGGCAAATGCTTATGCCGAGCTTAAAGATTATGCTGCGGCTATAAAAGATTATACCAAATCTATCGACCTTGACCCATCGGCCAAAAATATGTTTGCTTATTATTATCGCGGCAACGCAAATAATGGCAATGGTACCTATGCCGAAGCAGTGGCCGATTACACTAAAGCGCTTACATTCGAACCCAAAAACGCCGACCTGTATCATTACCGGGCCAACGCGAAATCAAACCTAGGGGATTATGCCGGGGCCATTGAAGATTTTACCCGCGCTATTGCTATAACCCCCAGAGACCCGGCTTTATTTGAGTACCGGGGTGTGGCCAAGGCTAATTTAAAAAACAACAAAGGCGCCATTGCCGACTATGACATTGCCGCCAAACTGGACCCCTCAAATGCCGACCTGATATTCTACCGGGCAAACTCAAAAGGTAACCTGGGCGATTATAAAGGCGCTATTGACGACTATACACGGTTGTTGCAATGGACCCTAAAAACAACGACGCGCTCTTTTATCGCGGCAACGCTTACAGTAACTTAAAGGATTACACCGCCGCAATTGCTGATTACAAGCAAACAATTGCCCTTGATCGTAAAAAGCCATATGTGTATAGGTACCGGCTAATGCGCTATCTAATAACCATGACGATAAGGCGGCTTTGGAATACTTTTCGACGTTAATAAAACAGGACCCCGGCAATTATGAGCTGTATCAATATGATGGTGTAGTAAAAAATAATTTAGGCGACAGAGAAGGCGCTATAGCTGATTTTGATAAAGCCATAGAATTAAAACCAGATAACTCAGAGCTTTTCCAGAACCGCGCCGATGCTAAATTTAACATAAGCCGTTTGGCTGAAGCAATGGATGACGTTAACGAATCTATTGACCTTGACGAGAGCAATAGCTATGCATATACTACCCGCGCCACCATCAAATTAAAGATGAGTGACACCCTTGCGGCACTGGCCGACCTGAACAAATCGTTACAGCTAAATCCTAATAACGATTATCCGTATGCGGTACGTGGCGATGTAAAAACCATGCAGAAGAACTTCAAAGAGGCCCCGGCCGATTATAATAAAGCCGTTGAGATAAACGCGGGAAGTACTGAAAACTATTTAAGACGCGGTAATGCCCGCCTTAAAATGGGCGACCGTGCAGGTGCGCTGGAGGATTTTAAAAAGGTTGCCAAAAGCGGGTCGAAAGATGATTATTTATATGGGCGCCTGGCGCAGTCTATGGCAAAGGCCAAGTTTTATACAGAATCATTGGTATTCTTTGATGCCTTGGTTAACAGCAACCCAACGAAGGCTAATTTTTATGTACAACGGGGTGTCGCGAAAGAAAACCTGGGCAGAGTACTGGACGCTATGGTTGATTACAACAAGGCCCCGGAGCTTGATACAGCATCGGTAGAAGCCTACCAAAACCGGGGTAGCGGCAAATTAAAATTAGGCGACTTTGAGGGCGCGTTAAAAGACATTAATACAGCCATTAAGAAGCGCGAAAGCGATGACGAGGCATACTTTATACGCGCGGCAATAAAAATAGCCCTTAAGGACTATGAAGGCGCTGTAGACGATTATAACAGCGCTATATTTATTAACCTTGACAATATTAAAGTATTTGCTAACCGGGCCTATGCTAAAAGTTTTATACCTGATGCCGAACGCATGGTGGATGACTTTAACTATGCCTTATTACTTGACCCTACAAATGAAGATATATATAACCTGTGGGGCGATGCGGAGCTTAATTTAAAAAACTTTGAAGCGGCGCTAAAAACTATACGCTGGCCATAAACTTAAATCCCAAATCGGCAACCGCGTATTTTAAGCGCGGAACAATAAAAATTATCATGAATAATGATAAAGGCGCCTGTGCCGATTTTACCATCGCCGCGGGCTTAGGATCAAGAGAAGCAAAAGAATCTTTAACTACGTATTGTAAGTAATCCAAAGTTTTACATTACTTCCTGTACACCCCAAACAATTCATTAATAGCTTTAGTGCGATAATCAAAGATCTGTTTAATCTGTTTAGCTACCAGCAACTTGTTGGCCATGCGGCCTATGACACTGTAAGGGATGGCGTAGTTAAGGATATCCTTCATGTGCACACCGCCTTTAATTTCGGTAAAGTGATGCTCGTGGTGCCACAAGGCGTAGGGCCCAAAGCGTTGTTCGTCAACAAAATATTGCTGGTCTTTAACATGGGTTATCTCGGTCATCCAATTCATTTTAACACCAAACAGCGGGGTTATTTTGTAGGTGATGATCATGCCTTCATATATCTTCGAGTTAGCATCGTAAGGCGAGGTAACCACGAACCCCATTTTAGGTGGTGTTAGTTTAGCAAGATTTAAAGGCGAGGTAAAAAAGTCCCGTGTTTCGGCTAAGGGGATGGGCAGGTTATGCTCAAATTCCAGTCTATATGTTTTCACGTGTCAACATGCTCAAAAACCCAGCCAGTAATATTATATTTATATCTCTTCAGTGCCGATCGGTAAATCACGCCTCGACCATTCACTCCACGACCCTACATATAGCTTTGGCCCTTCTATACCCGCATATGCCATCCCCAATAAAGTATGGCAAGCTGTAACGCCCGATCCGCAGTGAACAATAACGTCGCTGGGTTTGGTATTACCGATAGCATTGGTATAAAGTGCAGCCAATTCGCGCGGCGACCTATACTTCCCTTCAGCATCTAAATTCTCTGCATAAAATAAATTTACAGCGCCGGGGATATGTCCCGCTACAAGATCTATCGGCTCAGTACGACCTAAATAGCGGGCATTTTCGCGTACATCTATAACCACCTTATCATCGCTTAATGCAGCTTTACCTGCCTCGTCGATGTTTACGGTGCCTTTATATTCGGCCGGTGTGGGATATGGTTGTGAAGCCGCCGTGGGTTGCACCGCGTCGGTACTTAAAGATATGGCCGCGTTAATGGCCGCCTGCAAGCCGCCGTTTAAAACCTGTACATTGGTATGGCCAATAGCCTTTAGCATCCACCATAAGCGTGCGCCGCCCATTGCCGCGCTTTTATCATCATATACCACAACAAAAGTTTGCGGAGTAATGCCCCAGCGGGTTAACGTGGCAGCAAAATCAGCGGGAGATGGTAACGGGTGCCTGCCGCCATAAGCCGGGTCGTCCGGGTGCGCGGCCAGATCATCATCCAAACTGGCGAAAATAGCATTTGGCAAATGGCCGTTTAAATAGCGCTGGTAGGCATCTGGCCCACCCCGCGCATCAATAATTACGGTTTGCGGATCAAATAAACGGGGATCGTTAATTTCAATGATAGGAGACATAGCGGTAGCTTATTATTGTCAAATATAAAAAATAAAAAAGGTCATTTTTTATACGTGGAGTGCTTCGAATAACAGACAGGATTATAGCACCCGTTAAACTCCAGCCTTTCCCCATCCGGCCCGGTGATATTGAAATACTTACAGCCGTTATCCCAAAAATGCAGGAACACGGGCCCGGGTTCGATTATGTTAAATCCGCCGGCCTTCACTGTTGCGTAGGCTTCGTCTATATCGGCTACATCAAAAGCTATATGGTCTACATGGCCGTCTTTTCGGGCAGCAATTTCAGGCAGTACCCTATCGGGCATCTGGTATAGTTCCATAATCATGTTATCGCGTTTCATCATTACACAGGTACCCTGTTCTCCATTATGCGTAAAGGGCCTTTCCATCGCGTTAGCAAAACCAAGCTTGCTGTAAAATGCTGCTGATGCTTTGAGATCAGTTACCGGTATCCCTATATGCTGTATAGCCTTGATATTTAAATTTATTGCGCTTTCCATAAGTAAATAGACACGAAGCTTGTCCGGCTTTCTATAATTGACCCGAATTTCACGAATTATTATTGGATATAAATTTTAATTCGTGAAATTCGGTCTAATTCGAAAAAATTAGTGTGAAATTAATATTACAAATGAAAAACACTAAATCCATTATTTGCTGTTAAACTTGCAATATATTATCACAACAATATATCCAGACTAAATGAAAATCGGAATAGTTTGTTACCCAACTTTCGGCGGTAGCGGGGTTGTAGCCACAGAGCTTGGCAAAGCACTTGCTGATAACGGCCACCAGTACACTTTATCACCTATAACCAACCTGCCCGATTGGATTTCTTCTCGGAAAACCTTTTTTTACCATGAGGTATCGGTATCCAAATATCCGCTATTTGATTACCCGCCCTATGAGTTGGCTTTGGCCAGCCGTATGGTTGATGTGGTGCGATTTGAAAAACTGGATATCCTGCATGTACATTATGCTATACCGCACGCTTCGGCCGCTTTTATGGCTAAACAGATATTGCAGACCTATGGAATTTATATCCCGGTAGTAACTACGCTGCACGGTACAGATATTACACTGGTTGGTAAAGACCGCACCTATAAACCGGTAGTAACTTTTTCTATCAATATGTCCGACGGTGTTACGGCCGTATCAGAAAATTTAAGGAAGGACACTTTCGAGTTTTTTGAGATTGAGAACGATATCAGGGTTATCCCTAACTTTATAGATCTGCACCGTTTTAATCTGCAGGCCAAAGATCATTTTAAAAGAGCTATTGCGCCCGAGGGCGAAAAAATCCTGATCCATACCTCCAACTTCCGCAAGGTTAAACGTACCGAGGATGTGGTAAGGATCTTCGCTAAGATCCTTGAAAAGATCCCATCAAAACTATTAATGGTTGGCGATGGCGGCGAGCGCAGCGATTGCGAGCAATTATGCCGCGACCGGGCGTAGGTGACGATGTGCGCTTTTTGGGTAAGCAAGATGCTATTGAAGAGATCTTATCGGTTTCTGATCTGTTCCTGATGCCATCACAGTCGGAAAGCTTTGGCTTGGCGGCATTAGAGGCTATGGCGTGCAAGGTGCCTGTAATAAGCTCGAATGCAGGCGGACTACCCGAACTGAATATTGACGGTGTAACCGGATTTTTAAAAGACATTGGCGACGTACAAGGCATGGCCGACAGCGCTATTTATATTTTGGAAGACGAAGCACGCCTGGCAACATTTAAAGAAAACGCCCCGGCCCGCGCTAAAGAGTTCGACCTGGCCAAGATCTTACCGATATATGAAAACTATTATGTAGAGGTTATCGCCAAAACAAGGGAGAAAGCGGCTGGTTGCGCGAAGAATAAGTGATCAACGCGATGGCTGTCATGCTGAGGCACTCGAAGCATGCGGGCAAAGGCCTTACGCTCACCCTTCGAGTACCTCAGGGTGACACCGACCCGCTTTCTTTCAATAAACCAGCTTATACCCAATTCCTCGCACATTAATAATCTGCACCGATTGATCGACTGACAGATGCTCGCGTAATTTTGTAATAAAAACATCCAGGCTTCGGGCGTTAAAAAAACTGTCATTGCCCCAAAGGGTTTGCAGTATAAACGGGCTTTTATAAAATATCATTTCTGTTAACAAACCTTAACATTGTTTAGTAAAGGGTAAGGAAGCAACCGCTATTAAACCGTTATCGGGTATGCCATATCGGCTTTGGCTTCGCGCATTACAAAGGTGCTTTGCAGCGCGCCCATAGGTACGGTCTCAAACAAATGGTTCATCAGAAACTGGTGATAGGCATCCGTGTCCTTAACCGCTACCCGTAAAATAAAATCATACTGTCCCGACATATGATAGCACTCCATCACTTCGGGCACCTTCACAATCTCATTCTCGAAGTAGTTTAGTGTCTCCTTGCTATGGTCTCGCAGTTGCACGTGCGTAAACGCAATGAGGCCGCGGTCTATCTTTTTATTATCCAGCACAGCTACATATTTTTTGATAATTCCCTGCTCTTGCATCCTGCGGATGCGGTCGTTAATTGCGCTGGCGCTTTTGTGCAGTTTTTCGCCAATTTCTTTATTGGTCATGCGGGCATTGTCCTGTAATATTTGCAGGATCTGCTTATCAACAGTATCTAATTTATTTAACATAAGTAAAGTATTCGGAAAATGGATAAATAGCAAGCATTAAACAGGATAATTGCCTGTCAATTCATAAATAACAGGACAATTTACGGATTATCTAGCATTATGCTGTTAATCAACCAGTAAATTCTGAAATTTATATAGAATATAGCTTAAGGTATCTGTACCAGCCACAAACCAATTCAAATTGGGATTGTTGCCTCAGATACAACCTTTTAAGAGAAGACCTGATGAAATTAGTTACCTATAAAACCGCCACCCGCGAGGGACTGGGCCTCATTGTTAATGACCAGCTTTTCGACCTGAATAGCTGCGGGGTGATCCTGCCCGCATGCATGACCGAGTTTTTAAACGGCGGCGAGGTATTGATGGAGAAAGCCAAACGCATTGAGGAGCAGATAAAAGCCCAACAGATCAACGCGCGGGTAATTGAGCAGTACGAGCTGCAGGCTCCTGTGCCTAACCCAACATCCTGCCGGGATGGGTATGCTTTCAGGCAGCATGTGGAGTCGGCCCGCCGTAACCGGGGTGCGGATATGATCAAAGAGTTTGACCAGTACCCCATATTTTACTTCACTAACCACAATGCTATTTATGGCCCGGGTGATATCCGCTGCATGCCCGATCATTTCAATAAACTTGACTTTGAGCTGGAAGCAGCCATCGTAATTGGCAAACCCGGCCGCAACATCAAAGCAGCAGATGCAGACAGCTATATAGCCGGCTACATGATCATGAACGACCTGAGCGCACGCACCCTGCAAATGGAGGAGATGCTGCTTAACCTGGGCCCGGCCAAAGGCAAGGACTTCGCCACTGTGATAGGCCCCTGGCTGGTTACACCCGATGAACTGGAACAATATAAAACCGAGCCAAAGCCCGGTCATACAGGTGCTGCCTATAATTTGGAAATGACCTGCAAGGTAAACGGTATCCGTGTATCAAAAGGTAATATGGCCGATATGGACTGGACCTTCGCCGAGATCATTGAACGGGTCATATGGTGTAGACCTATATGCGGGGGATGTGATAGGATCAGGCACTGTTGGCACCGGATGCTTTTTGGAGTTAAATGGAACAGGGATATTAAACGATTACAACTATAAAACCCAATGGCTGCAACCCGGTGATGAGGTAACAATGGAGATAACCGGCCTGGCAGGTTAACCAATACCCCGGTAGCCGAGGCGACTGATTGGTCGATACTAAAACAAAAGAAATAATCGATGAAAAGCTTTGAAACAAAGGACATGAGCACCGGGCAGGTACATAACTACCTGCAACACGCCATTGCGCCAAGGCCCATCGCATTGGTATCAACTATTGATAAGGCCGGCAACGTGAACTTAAGCCCGTTTAGCTTTTTTAATTTGTTTAGCGCCAACCCGCCGGTATGCGTGTTTTCGCCGTCGCGCAGGGTTAGGGACAATACCACGAAACACACCTTAGAAAATATTCAGGAAGTTGCTGAATGCGTCATCAATATCGTTGACCATAACATCGTTTACAAAGTGAACCAGGCCAGCGCTGAGTATCCAAAGGGTGTGAATGAATTCTATGAATCAGGCTTAACCGAACTGGCATCAATACATATTAAACCGCCTCGCGTTGCCGAATCGCCGGTACAGCTGGAGTGTATCATTAAACAGGTCATTCCGTTAGGCGACGGCCCCGGTGCCGGTAATTTGATATTGGCCGAAGTGAAAACCATTCATTTCAGGGATGATCTGCTGGATGATAGCGGCCAACCTATACAAAAAAACTTCGACCTGGTTGCCCGCCTCGGCGGTGACTGGTATACCCGTGTAACGCCCGAGAGTTTGTTTGCGTTACCCAAACCTATTAATGAACCATTAACCCAATAGATCATGCCAAGCTATCATACCTTAGGAAAGATCCCGCATAAACGGCATACCCAGTTCAGGAAGCCGGATGGTACTTTATACGCCGAGGAACTGGTGTCGACAGAAGGTTTCAGCAGCGCTTATTCGCTTATTTACCATGCACACCCGCCAACCATGGTTAAAGAGCTGGGCGAGCCTTATTCTGTCGAACCCAAAATAGTACGGGAAAAGCATTTGAAACACACCAGTTTAATTGGCTTTAACATTAAGTCCGAGGACGACTACCTGCAAAGCCGCAAACCGGTGCTGGTAAACAGCGATCTGCATATCTCGCTTGCTGCCCCGCGCAAATCCATGACCGACTATTTCTATAAAAACAGCCAGGCCGATGAGGTGGTGTTTATACATGAAGGTACCGGTACGCTGAAAACCGGTTTCGGTAATATCAAATTTGCCTACGGCGATTACCCGTAATTCCACGCGGCACCATATATCAAATGGAATTTGATACTGAAGCAAACCGTTTGTTTATTGTGGAGAGCTTTAGCCCTATCCGTCCGCCAAAGCGTTATCTAAACAGCTACGGCCAGTTGATGGAACATGCGCCGTATTGCGAGCGCGATATCCGCCAGCCTGAGAATTTGGAGACGCATGATGAGAAAGGCGATTTCAAGATCCTTATTAAAAACAAGGCCTGATCTACCCTTACATCTACGGCACACACCCATTTGATTTTGCAGGTTGGGATGGATTTCATTATCCGTGGGCGTTCTCGATCCATGATTTTGAGCCGATAACCGGTCGCCTGCACCAGCCGCCGCCGGTACACCAAACTTTCGAGGGGCACAACTTTGTGATCTGTTCATTCGTGCCGCGCAAGTTTGATTATCACCCGTTGTCTATCCCTGCACCATACAACCATAGCAACGTGGATAGCGACGAGGTGCTGTACTATGTCGACGGTGACTTTATGAGCCGTAAAAGCGTGGTAAAAGGTCAAATTACCCTGCATCCCGGCGGTATCCCGCATGGGCCGGCGCCGGGTTCGGTTGAGAAATCGATAGGCAAGGAGTCGACAGATGAGCTGGCAGTGATGATAGATCCGTTTAGGCCGCTAATGCTGACCGAATACGCAATAGAAATTGAGGATGAGAATTATTATAAGAGTTGGATATGCTAAACAATCATGGAAACACAAACATTAATACCCCCAAATAAAACACAGGATTTCCTGCCCCTTAACGGCACCGACTACGTGGAGTTTTACGTAGGCAATGCCAAGCAGGCAGCCCATTATTATAAAACCGCTTTCGGTTTCCGGACTGGCGTATGCCGGCCCGGAAACTGGTGTGCGCGATCGTGCTTCGTACGTATTGCAGCAGGGAAAGATCAGGATCGTGCTGACAACGCCACTGCATTCAGATCATTCCATATCAGACCATATTAAAAACATGGCGATGGCGTAAAAGTGCTGGCCCTTTGGGTTGATGATGCCTACGATGCTTTTAAGCAAACCACCAGCCGTGGTGCTGTGCCCTATCAACAACCACAAACCATAACCGATGAATATGGCGAGGTGCGCACCAGCGGCATTAAACTTTATGGCGAAACCGTGCATTTATTTATCGAGCGTAAAAACTATAAAGGGTTGTTCCTGCCGGGATATAAAGCGCATGAAACTTCTTATCAACCAACTGACACCGGCTTGCTATATGTAGATCATTGTGTAGGCAACGTTGGCTGGCATAAAATGAACGAGTGGGTTAACTTCTATGAGGATATTATGGGCTTCAAGAACATCCTTACGTTTGATGATAAGATGATCTCGACGGAGTATTCAGCGCTAATGAGTAAAGTAATGAGTAATGGAAACGGTTACGTTAAGTTCCCGATAAATGAGCCAGCCGAAGGTAAAAAGAAATCGCAGATAGAAGAATACCGGAATTTTATGAAGGCGAAGGCGTACAGCATTTAGCATTGGCCACCCACGACATCGTTAAAACTGTAACCGAATTGCAAAGCCGTGGGGTTGAGTTTTTAACAGTACCGACCTCGTATTACAAAGAGTTAACCGCACGTGTAGGCCATATCGATGAAGATTTAGGCCCGCTGGAAAAACTGGGCATTTTGGTTGACCGCGACGACGAAGGCTATCTATTGCAGATCTTCACCAAACCGGTTGAAGACAGGCCGACCTTATTTTTCGAGATCATCCAGCGTAAAGGCGCCAAATCATTTGGGGCCGGTAATTTTAAAGCTTTATTTGAGGCGATAGAAAGAGAGCAGGAATTAAGAGGGAATTTATAGATCTATGGATAGCTTTGAAGATTTTAACAATCCACAGGTAAAAGCGTTACCCAGCCACCTGCGGCAATATATTGTGGCGCAGCACTATGAGCATTATACGCCAATAGATCAGGCGGTATGGCGCTATGTGATGCGGCAAAACTATAGCTACTTAAAGGATGTCGCTTATTATCCCTATATCCCCGGACTGGAAAAAGCAGGGCTCACCATTGAACATATCCCCAACCTGCAGGAAATGAATGACGCGCTGGCTAAAATTGGCTGGGGTGCAGTTACTGTTGATGGGTTTATACCGCCGGCCGCGTTTATGGAGTACCAGGCTTATAAAGTTTTGGTTATCGCTGCGGATATTCGCCAGTTAAAACATATTGAGTATACACCTGCCCCGGATATTATCCATGAGTCGGCGGGCCATGCGCCTATTATTGCCGACCCGGATTATCACCAATACCTGAGCTATTTTGGATCGATAGGTGCAAAGGCGATGTTCTCTGCACAGGATCATGAATTATATGAGGCTATCCGCGCCTTATCTATACTGAAAGAAATGCCAGATGCTGATCCTGCCCAATTAAAAGCGGCAGAAGAGCAGGTTACATACTGTCAGCAAAACATGGGTGAACCATCAGAAATGGCGCTGCTTAGCCGCCTGCATTGGTGGACGGTTGAATATGGCTTGATAGGAACTTTAGAAAACCCTAAGATCTACGGAGCGGGGCTGTTATCCTCCATAGGCGAAAGCGCGACCTGTATGCAGCCTGATGTGAAGAAGCTTTGGTATAACCAGTATGCTGTGAATTACCCGTATGATATTACGCAGCCGCAACAGCAATTATTTGTTACCGAAACGTTCCAAAACCTGATAGATGTATTGGAGCAGTTTGCCAATAAAATGGCCTTTAGGGTAGGCGGCGTTTATGGCCTGCGCAAAGCGCTGGAGAGCAATAACACCTGCACAGTTGTTTATGGTTCAGGGTTGCAGGTATCGGGCACTTTAACTGATTTTATACAATATAACGGCAAACCAGCCTTTATAAGATTTACCGGTCCGGCGGCATTAGCTACCGATGGGAAGCAATTAGACGGCCACGGTAAGGATTATCATAAAAATGGATTTAGTTCGCCTGTGGGACGGTTTAAAGCGAATGGCGGATTGATTATCGACAGCCAGCAATTGGATTTTGAAAACGGGATTGCCGTACAAGGAACCATAAAAAATAGTACGACGCAGATCATCACGTTTGAAAACTGTACGGTAACCTCTGCCGGCGGCGAAATATTATTTGATCCGTCATGGGGTGCTTATGATATGGCTTTGGGTGATGATATCGTTTCGGTTTTTAGCGGCGCTGCTGATAAAAACACTTTTGAAGAGATCGCTTATCGACCAAAAACCACTACTTATCACCCTACGTACACTGAGAAACAACAAGATCTGCACCGGCTTTACCAACGTGTACGCAACTGCCGTGAACAGATTATGGGGCACGAAAGATTGGTTGATATCTGGAACCAATTACAAACCGATTTCTCCGAAGATTGGTTATGCGCGCTGGAAATTTTAGAAATTTTGGATCGTGAAAAACAAGAGCCTGAAGTTGCGGCAGCTATCACTCAATTTTTAACGGACAAAGCCAACCAACAACCTGAACTTAAAAAACTGATCAGCGATGGTTTTTATTTGATCAAACACCCGGTGGAGCAATCGGCATAAATAATAAATTGCTAAGTTTGGGTTTACACCCGTGTATGTTTAAAAATGTTTTAAGCGCCTTTGGTATCGATGCTGACTGTTCGGCTATTGTACCATTTGGCTCAGGCCTCATCAACGGTACCGGAAAGTATCAATTGGCGAAGACGCCTATATTTTACAACGTATCAATACCAATATCTTTAAATCTCCGCAGGCAATTGCCGATAATTTACTTAGCCTGCAAACGTATTTAGCGCAAACAGCACCCGATTACATTTTCGCCGCACCGCTGCCAACAATTAACGGCAATTACCTGGTGATTGATGATAGTCTATATTACCGCCTATTGCCTTTTATTAAAAACTCGCATACCGTTGATGTGGTGTCTGAGCCTTCACAAGCTTATGAAGCAGCAAAGCAGTTTGGAAAATTTTCGCGTCTGTTGAATGATTTTGATGCGGATAGCTTGAAATATACCCTGCCTGATTTTCATAATTTGAGTTTACGTGTCGATCAATTTAAATCGGCCATAAAAAACGCTGCTGTGGATAGATTGGATAAAGCAGCAGTTGAAATTAAACAGATAGAGAAATACGAAGACATTGCCGAAACTTATCGTCAACTTGTTGAGGAAAAGAAGATCCCGCTACGCGTTATCCATCACGATACCAAGATAAACAACGTACTGTTTGATGCTGATGATAAGGGCCTTTGTGTAATAGACCTTGACACCGTTATGCCCGGCTATTTTATAAGCGATGTGGGCGATATGATGCGTACCTACCTATCACCAGCCAATGAAGAAGAAAGGGACCTGGCTAAAGTTTTTATTCAGGAAGATAACTTCACCGCTATTTATAAAGGTTATATGATGGAAATGGGCGATGTGCTGACACTCGCAGAAAAAGAGCTGTTCTTTTATTCGGGCCAATTCATGATCTACATGCAGGCAGTGCGTTTTTTGACGGACTACTTAAATGGTGATGTTTACTACCATACCACTTATCCGGGGCAGAATTTAGTACGTGCGCAAAATCAGCTAAGCTTGTTAAATAAATATATCTCTGCACAAACCCGTTTAGCAAAGTAGCTCTTTTTACAAATAACTTAACCACCATTGGGTATGCGTTTTTTTATAATTAGCAAACCAGCGGCACGGGAAGTATAAAATAAAGATCAGCACCAACCATACGCCATAAACACCGGCCAAGCTTAACCCAAAGCCCGGCGGCTCAAACAGGAACGGCGCACCTGTAGGCAAGACCTGGCTGGTTTTAAAGCCCATCGCAAAAAACAGGACGATGTGTATAATTTGCAGCAAATACCAATGGCACAGGTAGTAAAAGAAAGGTACGTTGCCATAGGTCACCATAATTGCGGTGAATTTGTTTTTAACCCCTTCTAATACTGAAAGCAATATAAGCGCTGTACCTAGGGTCATCCCCGTGTATAGTAAGGAGCAGGGATATTTGGTTACGTTAAAAAATGATATGACGCTTAATGCAGTAGTTTTTTGAACCGACCATGGTGAAGGGTCGCCATAAATATTAAAGTACCTGAATATTACAAACAAGGCCAGCAAGCCCAGCCCGGTATATAATAAAGTTTTGCGGCGCTTTGCAGCGTTGTAAGCGCTTTTGTATAATGTACCAAACACATAACCCAACAACATTACGCCGGTCCACGGTAAAAGCGCGTAGGCTATTAATATAAAATGCTGGTGACCAAGATTAACAATACCATTGGCACTAAAACCACCTGCTGATACAAGTAATGCCCATGGTACGGTTTTACCTATTGGCCCAACATTTACTATATCCAATATATTATGCCCGAAAAATATTACAACGCCTATTGTTCCGATAACTATCAATGATGCTCTTAGTCTGATCAATAATGCCAGTAAGATCATGCTGCCGCCAATTGCCCATATCACCTGTAAAATCAATACGCTAAATATGGGGTTGAGCGTTATGCCAAAGCTTATAAAGATCAGCTCTACGGCAATTAGCCACAAACCACGTTTAAATAAAAAGGTGCTTAGCTGATTCGGGGCGCGACGTGTACCGGCTATGTTGGCCGATACCCCGCTCAGGAAAACAAAGGTTGGCGCGCAAAAATGCGTTATCCAGCGGGTGAAAAACAAAAAGGGATAAGTCACTGCCAAATCGGTAGGCTCAGGCGATCCATGAAATATATCGCGGGTATGGTCAATCGCCATGATCAGCATAACCAGGCCGCGTACAATATCAATTGATTCTATCCTGTATTTGGTTGGTGTGGCAGTTGTCGTCATGATGTAAGTCAGGTTAATAATTGTTATGCACGAATATATAAAAAAACAAAAGCCCTCAACTTGCGCTGAAGGCTTTTAATTATCAACAAGTTAGGCCTACTTCTTTAACGGGTACGTATTAAAAAATAACGACACCGCAGTTGACGGCCCGAACCCCTTTTTTAATACCGGCGCAACTTCCGGCGTGCGGGTGCCCCATTTTGTCTGAATAATACCGTAGGTATTGCGGTTGTTGTAAGCCACTTTAGCGTTAAGGTTTAACCAATCAACCAGGTCGGTTTTTCCGGTTTCCTGGATGTATTTACGCGCGTAGCGTAAAAATATTCCTTTAAAGCCCGGCAAGTCTCCGCCGCTATCTTCGTTGTTCATCACCTTTCCTCTGTATATTGAGTCGCGGGTAAATTGCGCTATTTTCTGGGCCTCTTCTAAATAAGTATACTCTTTAGTGTATTTGTAAAGCATGGTAGCTGCCCCTAAATAAGTGCCTTCGTTATAAGTAAAGCTAACGTTACTGGTACGGTATTTTCCGGTTATCCTGTTTGCATCTACATTATCTTTTACCTTACCGGTAGCGGTGTTTAACAGGTACACTTTCGACCACGTGTACATCGCTATAGCCTTATCATAATAGGTTTTGTCGCCTGTCGCTTCCGCCAAATAGCAGGCCGCAACTGTAGCCGGCCCAACAATACAGGCGTTTTTAGAAGTTTTACCACGGAACCAAATTAAACCGCCACCATAGGTGTTGGTAAAGGCACGGGCATACATTTTATCATATTGATCCTTAGCTTTATCTAAATAGGTTTTGTTGCCGGTAAGCAGGTAACCACGTACACTAAACAGCACCGCCCGGGTTATATCATCGTTAAATTTATTATACATCCAATCCTCTTTATGATTGGCTATAAAATTGGTAAACAGCTTCGCAAACCGGTCTTTATATACCGGGTCTTTGGTAACCTCGTAAGCATCCAAAACCGTCTCCATCATTTCAGCCTGGTCCCAAAAACCTTTGTGATCTTCTATTTTAAAGCCATTGTACCAGTCATTAAACGCTTTAGTTGCGGTAGCCAAACTGGGCGCGGCTTCCTGCGCTGTTTCTTTAGTGAACACCCATTTTTGCACATCGGTTTTGGCCGAAGCAGCTAAGTTAATTTTAGTGCCATCGGCAGTACCCGCCGCATTTAAGTTAAGTGCGAATTTTGGATTTGCAGCCGATTGGAGCGTATACGCACCACTACCAGCCTTGGTAATAATCCATTTAACATAGTCGTTACCTGAATCATCATATTGATCTATAGCAACCGAGTCGGCAGGTGTAGCTGTAACATGTAGTAATTTACCGCTACCCACATTGGTTAAGGTGTAAGTGTTTTTGCTGATGAGTTTAACTATCCAGCGCTGCGCGTCAGATTTAGTATCCGTCCAACTGTAAACAGCGGCTCCATTATCAACCGATGAGTTGGTAACATCCAGCATTTTACCGTTTGATTTTGACTTTATGGAGTAGATAGCGCCCGAGGTGATGCCGCCGGTTTGGGCGAAAACCGTGCTTGCGGTTGCAAGGAAACCTGCCAGCGCGAGGGTACGTAAGTAAAGTAATTTCATATTAAGGGGATTATTAAGTTGGTTATTGTAAACAATATTCAAGATAAATTTCAGCTTTTAAAGCAATGTGGTGAATATGTTACATTGCAAACGATTGCAGAAAAACAGCATCACATAAAACAATTTCGATAGCTTTTTAATTACCTGTTAGCACTTACAATAAATGAGCTAATTAATTGGAAAACAAAAAACGCATTGCCATATTAGGCGGCGGCCCAAGCGGCCTTTTTATGTTTAAGCGATTGGTGGATACAAACCGTCCCGATATCGCCATAGATATATTTGAAAAAAAACACCAGTTAGGTGTTGGCTTGCCCTATAGTAAGGATGGCGCTAATGATGAGCATATTACTAACGTATCCGGCAATGAGATCCCCGAGCTGGTAACATCCGTTACCGACTGGATAGCATCGGCCCCTAAAACTTTGCTGGACCATTTTAACATCACTCCCGAAAAATATAACGATTATAAAGTGCTGCCCCGCCTGTTATTCGGGCAATATTTATCGACACAGTTTGATCTGCTAAAGCAAAAGCTGATGAGTTAGGAATAACCTATAAAATTCATTTTGAAAGCACGGTAACTGATATTATAGATTATCCCGACCAGAATATAATAAAGGTTGAGCTAACCAATGGCGACCGATTTGAATACGACCAGGTGGTTATCTGTACCGGGCACCGCTGGCCCCTAAAATACGAGGGTAAAATACCGGGATATTTTGATTCGCCCTACCCACCTGCAAAACTGCGCTTAAAATTGAATCACCCCGTAGCGGTTAAAGGCGCTTCGCTTACCGCGATTGATGCGGTACGGACATTGGCAAGAGCTAATGGAACCTTTACCGTCGCCGAAGACGGCCATCATCGCAGTTATCAATTGGCTGATGATAGTAAAGGGTTTAAAATGATCATGCATTCGCGTAACGGCTTATTGCCTGCGGTGAGGTTTCATTTGGAGGATCCGCATTTATCAAAAGACGCTACGCTAAGCATTGAAGAAATGAAATGTTATCGCCAGAACATGATGGTTTTCTCTCGCTTGATTATTTATTTGAACAGGATTTTAAAGAGCAGCTCCGCGATAAGCGTCCCCAGTTTTACGAGCGGATTAAGGATATGAGCGTGGAAATGTTTGTAAATACCATGATGGATATGCGCGAAAGCATCCCGGCGTTTGAGCTTTTTAAAGCCGAATATATTGAGGCCGGGAAGTCGATCAAACAACACCATTCTATTTATTGGAAAGAGATGCTGGCGATTTTAAGCTTCACGATGAACTATCCGGCAAAGTATTTACCAGCCGAGGATATGCTGCGGTTGCAAAAAGTTTTAATGCCGCTGATCTCTATAGTTATCGCGTTCGTGCCGCAAAGCTCGGCCGAGGAGATGATGGCGCTGCACCAGGCGGGTGTATTAGAAATTATCTCTGTTGGCGATGATAGTTATGTTGAACCCGAAAATAAAGGCGGAGCCACCTATTTTTATAATGATGAGGCCGGCAAGGCACAAGCTGTTTATTTTGAGACATTTGTTGATTGCGTGGGCCAGCCTCATTTAAAATTCGAAGATCTGCCGTATAAAAGCATGGTCGAAAAGCAAACTGTAAGCCCGGCAAGGCTTCGGTTTAAGGATGCTGCAAAAGGTAAGGCTCTGTTAAATGAAGGTAATAAAGATGTAGAAACTGATGATAAAGGCAATTATTATCTCCGCGTTCCGGGCATTGCAATTAATGATGATTTTCAGCCGGTTGATAATTACGGCGCGTTAAACGAGCGAATTTATATGATGGCGGTACCCTATATGGGTGGCTTCAACCCCGATTATTCAGGTCTTGATTTTTGCGAAGCGTCATCAGAACGCATTATTAAAAGTATGTTCAGATAAATAAACTATGGACCAACAAGCTGCAGCACCTCTAAAATTATATATGTTATTGCTTGGCTCAAAAGCGCCCGGCAGGCATGTAGAGCAGCATGATTTTTCTTCGGGATAGCGCACCATCTTAGTGATCTTGTTCCGGATATTAAAAAATTCTGGAAAGGCGCCGTTGGCAACCTTCATATTGACGGCTGGCGCGAAGTGAATAGTGTTGATGGCTATCAAATTAAAGTCTACCCTAAAGGCGAATCGAACATCATATCAGAAAATAAATTATTCTTTATCAACCCGGGCGGTTATATGGCGGGGAAACTGGAGGAGCAGCATTATGTTATACTTTCAGTCAAACCTGATCGCGCACAAGCCATCCAGGATGCCAAGAAAGCGGCTTTTTTCCGAACCAATACCATCGCTACCGTTAAAGGTGCAAACGCGCATATCGACGATAAGTATGGCATTGATGTAGACGATATTTATAAGATAGAAGAAATGCTGGCGTCCGCTCAAAAAGATAAATATCATATCGAAATTACACCGGCATTTGGCTTACCCGATGATGAGGTGCATTTAGGTTATTTTAGGTTGGATAAGCTGTAATAAAAGCAATGGCCTGTGCGATTCCCCTCTTGAGAGGGGTGGAGGGGTGTGTCCTTTCGCTTAATTAACACACCCCTGCAACCGCGCTGTCTATCGCACCCCCTCTCAAGAGGGGAGCCTGATTTAATATTCCACTTTTGTCCATGGCCCCGGCAGCACATTACACCTCTTGGCATAAACATCCCACATATCGCTCATTTTTTTAACCAGGTCAGGATGTTGCGCGGCAAGGTCATGCATTTCGCTGCGATCTTTTGATATATCATACAACTCCCATGGTTCTGATTTATAGGTTTTGCCTTTAAGGTTGGCCTCACTAACCAGTTTCCAGTTACCCATGCGCACGGCACGGTTCATTTCATGGTCCCAATAAATGGCCTCGCGCATTAACGGCTTGTTTTCAAAGCTTGGCACCAGGCTTATCCCTTCAACCGGGGTAATATCATGCTGGTTATAGGTTTTAGGATATGGGGTTTTAGTAACATCCAATATCGTCGGCATAATATCCATTTCGTGGCCCGGCTGACTGCGCAGTTCGCCTTTGGCTTTTAAACCTGCCGGCCAATGGATAATTAACGGGGTGGAGATACCGCCCTCATGCACATAATGTTTGAACTTACGCAACGGCGTTGTTGATACGTTTGCCCATTCCTGCATGTAGGATACATAAGTATCTGCCGGGCCTGCCATTAATTTTTTGCCCTGCATTACCAGCTTACCATCGCGGGTAGTTACCGGTTTGTTTGAGTAGATCAATGAGTCGGGGCCAAGTTTGCGTACCCTGTTTGGGTTTGGCGCCACCGGCCTTATCTCACCGTTGCCAATGATCTCGGCACAGGCGCCGTTATCCTGTAAAAGAAGATCAGTGTATTATCATACATCCCATCCGCTTTTAACTGTTTGATGATACGGCCTATACCCTGATCCATAATATCGATCATGGCGGCATAGGTTTCCATACGGCGCAGCATGGCGGGTTTATCTTCCTCATTGGCCCACACTTTACCATCAAATGGCGATAGGGCGACATCAGGCTGTACAACACCAAGCTTTTTCATTCTTTCCAAACGTTCTAAACGCAGGGCTTCGTAACCTTTATCAAAACGGCCCTTGTATTTAGCTATAGCAGCCTCTGGCGCCTGCATTGGCCAGTGCGCGGCGGTGTATGCCACGTACATAAAGAATGGTTTATTCTTATCACGTTCTTTAATAAATTTTACCGAGTTGTCTGATATCGCATCAGTAAAATAATAATGTTCAGGTTTATACTCAGGGTCGTTGGTAGTGTTTACCAGTTTGTTACCACGGGCCAAATATCCCGGATCGTAAAAATTGGCAGCACCTAAAATAGTCCCATAATACTTGTCAAACCCACGTTGCAATGGCCAGTTTTCTTTGCCAAAATTTGGCTTAGGGTCGAAGTTTAAGTGCCATTTACCCGTCATGGCTGTTTCATAACCTGCCGATTTTAGCACCTCGGCAATTGTAACCGCGTTATGGCTCAGATCACCGCGGTAGCCGGGCAATTTAAAATCATCGGTGGTCATCCATCCCATGCCAGCCTGGTGCGGGTCGAGCCCCGTCATTAGTGACGCGCGCGACGGACAGCATCTTGCCGTATTATAAAATTGGGTGTAGCGTAACCCTTCTTTAGCAAGCATGTCCAAGTTTGGTGTAGCTGCTTCGCCGCCATAACAACCCGTGTCGGAATAACCCATATCGTCAGACATGATCAATATAATATTGGGCTTTTTCGGCGCCTGTTTGGGTTTAGGTGTAGGTTTAGGTGTATTGCCGCGCCAGGATATAATACCAACTGCAATAATTACAGTTAAAATAAGGATAAGCCTAAATCTTAAATTCTTCATAATACGGGTGTGTCTATGTAGGTTATTCTGATTTACTAAGTTATTGTTTTTTATGAGACTCTTAAAAATGCAAATGCCCCGGGTCCCTCAACCCGGAGCAATCTGCGAAACTAAACCTAACATGTAATAGCTCTTTAGCCGTGAACGGCTCCTATTTTCTTTAACAATTTCCTGTTTTCGCGTTTGTGTATCAGGCGGTGTACCAGGGCGTAGATACATGGCAGTATCAACAACGTAAGTATGGTTGATGTTACCAATCCCCCAATAACCACTACCGCCAGCGGCTTTTGTGTCTCGCTGCCAATGCCGGTTGATATAGCGGCCGGCATCAGGCCAATTGCAGCCATAAGTGCGGTCATCACCACCGGGCGCACGCGCGATATTACACCTTCCAGTATGGCAGTGTCTAAAGGCATATGTTCTTCTAAATTTTTCTTGAAGACCGATATCAGGATCACCCCGTTCTGAATACAAACCCCAAACAAAGCTATAAAGCCTATACCTGCGGATATACTAAAGTTAATACCGGTTAAATGCAGCGCCAATATCCCGCCAATTAACGCGAATGGCACATTCATAATAACCGTGGTTGCATCTTTAACATTACCAAAGGTGATGAACAGTATCAGGAAGATAACCAGCAAACACAACGGCACCACATGTGCCGGGTGTTCGACGCGCGAGTCTGGTTCTCAAACTCGCCCACCCACTGTACGCTGTAGCCTTGATCAAGTTTCACAAAACGGTTTACCTTTTGCTGCGCCTCGGCAATGGTGCTGCCTAAATCGCGGCCACGGTTTGAGAATTTTACGGCGATATGCCGCATATTGTTATCCCGGTAAATAAAGGCCGGGCCGGTAAGGGTTTTAATGGTCGCGATCTCTTTTATGGCAATCTTCGATCCGTTTAGCGTAGGTACCATCAGGTTTTCTATCTTATCCTGGGTATCCCTAAACTGCTTCTGATAACGCACCCGGATATCAAACCTTCGCTCGCCTTCATAAAGTTCGGTAGCTGCTTTACCGCCTATGGCCATTTCAATAACCGAGTTAGCATCGGCTGTGGATACGCCATATAAGGCCATTTTACGCTGATCGAGTTCGATCCTAAACTCCGGCTGGCCCAAATTGCGCAGGATCCCCAAATCATCAACACCCTTTACGGTTTTTAAAACCCGCATTATTTCGTCGGCTTTTTCATCCAGCACTTTAAAATCGGGGCCAAATACTTTTACAGCAAGCGCGGCATTAACACCGGCTACAGCTTCCTCCACGTTATCGCGAATTGGCTGCGAGTAGTTAAACACCGTACCCGGTATCTTTCTTAACTGTTCGTCCATCTGGTCTATCAGCCCGTCGCTGGTTACGCCTTTTGGCCATTCCTTTTTATTTTTCAAATCTACCGGATCTGAACGTTGAAATATCCTTTCGGGTCGGTACCATCATTGGTACGCCCAACCTGCGCCAGCGTTTGCTTAACTTCAGGGAACTTAGCCAGGATCTGCATCATTTTTTGATTGATACTTTCCGCTTCGGGTAAGGATACACTCATCGGCAATTCGGCTTCTACCCATAATGCGCCTTCGTTCAGGTCGGGTAAGAACTCGGTCCCTAAAAATTTGGCTGAGAAAAAGGTGAGTACCATAAACGCCACCGCTACCAGGATACTCTTTTTAGGATGTTTATACGTGAATGTAAACATCTTGCGGATGCCGTTTTCAAAGAACAATACCACCACATTATGTTTTTCTTTAACGTTTTTATTTAGAAGGATGCTTGATAAAGCCGGCACCAATGTCAGTGTAAAAATCAACGCACCCAACAACGCGAAGCCCAAAGTATAAGCCAATGGCGAGAACATTTTACCCTCTACCTTCTGGAACGCGAATATCGGGATCAGACAGGTGATGATGATCAGCTTGGAGAAGAAGATAGCCTTACCCATTTCGGCGCCGACGTTTTTAAACAGGCCCAGCTTGGCAAGCTTATTAAATTTCTCCATGCCAACTTCGTGCGCTTTATGATCAAGCGCCACGAAGATCCCCTCGACCATCACCACGGCCCCGTCTATAATGATCCCAAAATCAACCGCCCCCATCGATAATAAGTTGGCGCTCATGCCTTTAATCCGCATACATATAAAGGCAAATAAAAGCGACAGCGGAATAATGACAGCTACGATCAGCGTCGTCCGCCAATCAGCCATAAACAGGAATACAATAACCGTTACCAGTACTATACCTTCCAGCAAATTATGTATTACCGTTTCGGTACAATAATCCATCAGGTTGGTTCGATCATAAAACGTGTCGATCTTTACATCTTTGGGCAGGACGTTATCGTTTAAGTCTTTTACTTTGGCACGTACCCGATCAAGCACCTCGGCAGGGTTTTCGCCCTTACGCATAACAATGATGCCTTCAATAACATCCTTCTGTTTATCACGGCTTACCTGGCCCAAACGCGGCAGACCCGACTCTCTTATCTCGGCAACATCTTTGGTTAGTATCGGTACGTTGTTTACATTCTTGATGATGATGTTCCGCATGTCCTCCAAATTATTGATCAAACCGATACCACGCACCACATATGCCTGGTCGTTCTTTTCAATAACATCACCACCTACGTTAATATTACTACGGTTAATCGCTGTAAAAACATCAAGCGATGTTAAGCCATATTTTTGAAGCAATGACGGGTTAACACTCACCTCGTAAGCTTTTTCTTCGCCGCCAAAGCTGTTAACATCGGCTACGCCGGGTACAGATTTAAACTGGCGGTCCAACACCCAATCCTCGGATGGCGGTAAGCTCATGTAACGATTTAGTTTTACTTTTTAAGGTATAACGATAGATCTCGCCGGTTGGGCCGTAGGGTGGCTCAATTTCGGGTTTTACGCCATCGGGCAAATCAGCATTAGCCAAACGGCTTAATACCTGCTGGCGGGCAAAGGCATCGTCCACATCATCATCAAAAATGATACGGGTGTAGGATAAACCAAACGCCGAAGTAGTACGCAGGTTGGACTTTTTTGTACCGAGTTTAGTACGGTTTCAATAGGTATAGTTATCAGTTTCTCAACTTCTTCGGCGCTTCTGCCCGGCCATTGCGCAATGATGATGATCTGCGTATTGGTGACATCGGGGAAAGTTTCAATAGGTGTATTGCTATAACTCCATACGCCTATGGCTACCAAAACGGCAGTCATGCAAAACACAAAATAGCGGTGCTTTAGCGAGAAGTATATTATATTTTTAATGAATTTATTCATTGTAGTTTTGAGTTATGTGTATTGAGTTCTGAGTTTTAACGGCGATGAATTGATCTTTACTCACAACCCATCACTCATCACTCCGTACTAATCCTCTGTTAGCGAATTATACAACAGCAATTGATTTTTTGATATCACCTTATCTCCGGGTTTTAAGCCCGATGCGATGTAAGAGATATCGTCAACCGTTTTTATTACGCTAACCTCGCGTACCTTCAAATCGCATTTGCCGTTGTAAACCACTACGTAATTCTTACTGCTATCAAACACCACGGCTTTTGCCGGTACGGACACCGCCTGTGCATTTTCGTTGTTGGTAATGGTTACATTGGTAAACATTTCGGGCTTTAACAGCATGCCCGGGTTAGGTAATGCTATCTTTATCTTCATTACTTTGTTGTCCGGGTCAAGCACCGAGCTTATCTCATTAACCTTACCCATAAACACTTTACCCGGATAAGCCAGGGTGGTTACTTTGGCGGTATAACCGGTTTTTACTTTGCTAATGTCCGACTCAAAAACATTGGCCCAGATCCACACATCCTTCATGTTTGATATGGTGAACATGCTGCCGCTGTTATCCTGGCGGATAAAGCTGCCCGAGGTTATATTCTTTTCGATAATGTACCCGCTTTGCGGAGCTTTAATAACCAATGTTCCATTATCGCTGGTATTGCCGCCGCCATTAATAGATAGCTGTTGTTTAACCTTGCGGTTAGCGGCTACAGCCTTGTTATAGTTCTCTTTGGCTTCGGTAAAATCGCGCTCGCTCGAGATCCCGTTTTTATATAGTGACTCGGCCTGATCCAATTGACGTTTGGCAATAGCGACGTCCGCTTGGGTTGATGAGAGATCGGTATAATTACCGGCCACGTCCGCGCTGCGCATTATAGCCAGGGTTTGTCCTTTTTCTACACGGTCACCCAGTGATACCTTTACCGATGTAACCTGCCCGCTTGAAAACGGGAACACCTTCACCACATTATTATCATCGCTTGACACCTCGCCCGAAAGGCTGAGCTCATCCTTCATGGTGCTGGTTTTGGCGGTATCAATTGTTATCATTTTTTGTAATGAGTCGCTTATACATACCTGTTTACTTTCGGGCACGTCCACCTGTTTTTGTTTACATGCGGCCAAAAGCATCAGGCCCGAGATGCCGATCAAAAACGTTTCTCTTTTCATTATTCTGTATATTATCAATAGTTTGTTAAGGTTTTATTATAGTTGTCCCGGTGGCAAAATTTAAATCGGCAATGGCCTTTTGCAGGCTGTTTTGCTGTTGCAGTAATTTTAGTTTGGTGTCTTTATAAGTGTCAAAGAAGTCCACAAACTCCACTAAGCCTATCTGGCGTTCTTTAAAGCTTTTAAGCATGTTGTTAAACAACTTATCATATTGTTCATTAAAAGTTGTTTGCTGGGTCGAGAAGAGTTCCTGTGTTAGCTGGTATTGCCTTACTGCCGATACGACCTCGTTTTTAAGGCGCGCTTCGCTGCTTTTCAGGGTGCTTTCCTGGCTTTTTATATTATAGGTTGCAGATTTGATATTACCCTGGTTCCGGTTAAAGAATGGCAATGGCAGCCCTATTTGCAAACCGTAATAATTTGGCGCGTAGCTGCTGTTTTTGTCAT
>NZ_JABFCR010000004.1:0-63060 GCF_013087555.1 Mucilaginibacter humi | reverse complement strand
CTGTTAATATCTTCCTTTGTATCCTTATCAATATATGAGTGCGCGTTTATCAGCTCTGTTATACGCATGCTGATGCTATCAGCTTTTTGAGGATAAACGGTGCCGATGTTGTAAAAATTGATGCCCCCGGCTTTAACAACTATATAAATACCGCCCGTCCATCAATAAATAATACAGGCGATAACTACCGGCCTCAAAATTACCCAGGTCTGTTTGGTAACCCGGAAATATGCGTATGATATCGGGCGCATCTTTTTGCTGATGATACCGGATGTGCGCATAATGGCCATCAGGCAGGCCTGCTTTTTTATACTTAAAAAACGCGCCCGATGGCCGGGTAAACATTATGCTGCGCACACTACGTGCCAGCGATTATAATGCTCCTTACGTATTTGTGCCTGATACGCTGTGGAAACATCAAATAACACTTGACGCGGTTGGCGAAACCAAATTAATTATCCCCGATTCTGTTTTCCCAAAAGCAAAAGTCAGTTTTTTTGCCGAATTAAACTTTTTAAACAGCAATAACGAGAGCCGTAGGGCTACAGAATATTTAAGCTGGGATTATCACGACAAAAAATTAACAACCAAAATAGAGGGAGATACGCTTAAAATTAAATACCGGTAGCCGGCAAAAGCATCGCGGCAAACGCCCGGCTTTACCAGATCAGCATCGAAAACGATACCCTTTCAAATACACCGCTGAAGCTGCCGGCCAATGTTGCTACCAATCCGGCAGTATATAAGTATAGGGTTAAAGTGGAGGGTAGTGAGCTTGAATCGAACGGGCTGCTGTCATACGGCAGGTTACAGGCCAATGGTTTTTTAGATGCGGATTCTTTGTATATCAACGTTCAAAATCCCGATAAAGTTAAGTTTTGGTATACGGTATTGGCAGGCAAAAAGGTGATAGACGAAGGCGTTGCCACACAGCTTAATTATGCAAGGCCCTATAAACATACCGGTACGCTTACGCTGATAGTTAATTACGTATGGGCCGGCCGGTCGCAGTACACATCGCAAAATATAGTATATGCAGATAAACGCTTAAATATTGAGGTTAAACAACCGCTAACTGTTTTTCCGGGGCAACAAGCCGAAATTGAAGTAGAGGTTAAAGATACCAAAGGCAAACCTGTAGCCAATGCAGATGTAACAGCCTACGGCATAACTAAAAAGTTTGAATACTTTACTATGCCCGCTGTACCTTATTTAGGTAAAATACCACAGCGGCCGCGCCAGTTAAACAGGCTATTTAATAAAGAGTTAACTACTACCGGTGCCTTAAAGTTAAACTGGCAGCATTGGGGCCAAAGCATGGGCTTGGATACCATTACGTATTACCAGTTTACGCACCCCGAAAACACCTGGCAAATTGCCGAGCCAACACCCGACAGCGTAACGCAAATAGCACCATTTATTGTAAAAAATGGGGATATAGTGCCGGTGCATGTTTTGTTTATTGATGATGTGCCGCTTTATTTTAGCCAGGCACAAAGTGTACAGCGCTATAGCTTTAAAGTTAAACCGGGGCCGCATTTCCTGCGGTTCAGAACCGCCGATCAGACCATTTGGTTGGAAAACGTTATTGCCGAAAGCCGGAAGAAACTCATCCTGTCTATAAATGCGGATACACTTATAAATAAAAAAGCTGTATTCAAAAAAATGCCGGATACGCTGCAAACGCATGAGGCCGAGCAAATGAATAGTTACATGATAGCTGTGCTGCCCACGTTTGGCAACCACATGGCAACGTTTAGCCAGGGCGATAATATATTTTTAATTAATAACGAAGAGAATAGATCTTACAATAGGTATTACAACGCTAACCCGCAGGTATTAATAGGGCCGCTATATAGTAACAATGTTGACCTTGATGTTAAAGAAAGCTTTACACGCCGGTTTTTAAAAGAACCTGGTTATAGCTATGAGTTCCAGTCCGACTTATTAAAGCAGAAATCGCTGCCAACAAAATACCCATTTAAAACCAACTTAAAATTGCTACCCGGTAATAGCGATTACACGCAGTATGTACTAACCCATAAAGAGGTGGATACGCTTTGGCAAAAATTTAAGGACGTAAAGGCACAACAGCTATCTTATAACTATTACCGTTATAGCCAAAACAGTTATGGTTTAAGTATAAAAAACGCAGGCCTGCCTGATGGCCATTATGCGCACATCCGGAGTATTATCATCAGCAAAAAGATGCGCCCGATATCATACGCATATTTCCGGGTTACCAAACAGACCTGGGTAATTTTGAGGCCGGTAGTTATCGCCTGTATTATTTATTGATGGACGGGCGGTATTTTATGCGGGATAATATAGTTGTTAAAGCCGGGGGCATCAATTTTTACAACATCGGCACCGTTTATCCTCAAAAAGCTGATAGCATCAGCATGCGTATAACAGAGCTGATAAACGCGCGCACTCACATATATTGATAAGGATACAAAGGAAGATATTAACAGCGCCTTTTACGGGAAATACACCAATATGACCGCCGCCCCTGATGAGATGACAGGAAGGGTATTTGACGAAGGTGAAAAGCTAAGTATTGAGGGGACTACTATCTCTGTTATGGGGACGCAAACAAAAGTACAAACCGACAAGTTTGGCTTCTTCAAGATCAAGGTGCCTAAAAAAGGAAAATTAGCATTTACATCAATCGGCTACGAAACTAAAACCATAAATATTGCGCCGGGACGTACGCTAACAGTATTTTTAAAACAAACGGCACAGGCATTGCATGAAACTGTTATCCGCGGCTATGTTAGGCGCAATCGCGATGAAACAACAGGATCATCATACATAGTTACCGGCAAAGAGGTTCAGGATAACCCGGTAGGCAGCACCGGGCAAATGTTACAAGGCAAAGTAGCCGGTTTAAACATACAGAACAATACCGGATCGCCGGGCATGCGTGGTACGGTTAATATTCGCGGGTTATCTGCAATATCAACTACCGGCAGCGGGGGCAATACGCCGGTATTATATATAGTTGATGGTGTAAAAGTTCAGAATTTTAACACGCCCCGGGAAAACATAGTAAGCATGAATGTATTAACTGCCGAAGCTGCTATGGCTGTATATGGCGCCGATGGAGCTAACGGAGCTGTCGTGGTAATTACCAAACAAGCCATGCCAAGCCGGGGTGGTTCAAGCTTGCGCCATAATTTTTCTGACTACGCTTACTGGCAGCCACGCCTGACTACCGATGCTAACGGCCGTGTTAAGTTTAAGGTGACCTACCCGGATGATATTACTAACTGGCGCACTTTTGTTATCGGGATGACTGACAAACGGCAAACCGGATACACCGAGGATGCCGTAAAAGCCTTTAAGCCGTTAAGCGCTAATTTTGTAGCGCCGTTGTTTGCGGTTAGCGGCGATAGCTTTGCGCCGCTTGGTAAAGTATTAAACTATACTACGGATACACTGGTACTTAACCGAAAATTCAGCTACAATAAAAAAAGTGATTGCCGATGGTAATATTAGCCTGCAAAACGCCTATATTGATACCTTCAAATTAGTTGCTGATGGCAAGGACAGCCTGAGTTTTGAGTATACTATCAAGCGTGCAAACGGTTATTTTGATGGCGAGAAAAGGCTCATCCCGCTGTTTGAGCAAGGCAGCCTTGAAACCAAAGGCAGCTTTGATGTAATGGAAAAAGACACTACCATCAACCTGCAATTTAACCCTAATTTAAAGCAAGCTACCCTGCGCGCCGAATCATCAGCCCTACCGGCTTTACTTGACGAAACCGAGCATCTGCGTGATTATGAATACCTATGTAACGAACAGCTGGCATCAAAATTAAAAGGATTGCTTACCGAAAAAAGATCCGCACCTACGGGTCAGCAGTTTAAATGGGATAAGGATATTAATGAGATTATTAAAAAGCTGACAGATACCCGTAACGGTGACGGTACCGGGGCTGGTGGAAAGATACACCTGAAGAGCTTTGGATAACCAATCACGTACTTGAGGCAATGTTAGCAGCCGAAAGCGCTGGCTTTAAAATTACGATTTACAAGCAGCAGGTTATTGATAATCTTATCTATCGCATCAATCAATATGGCAGTGCTGATAAGCTGACCGTTATCGCTTTGCTAAAAACCCTAAACTCGAAAGCAGACCTGCAAGCTTTTGTATATGCTTATGAAAAAGTTTATTTACCGATTCGATAAAACTAAGCCCACAAAGCAAAGCCAGGCCGCATTATTATTTTATGAGCGATATAGAAAAATACCAATTGATTTACACCCGCCAGCTTGTTGGTTTGCCTATAGTGACCGATAGCCTACTGAAGAACATGAAACGCACCATGTTTGGCAATGTGTATTGGGGGCAAAAAAGCTATAACTTGTTTACTAATGCAATACAGCAAACTTTGCTGGCCTACCGTATTTTAAAGGCCGAAGGCAATCACAACACATTGCTGCCTAAACTGCGTAATTACTTTATGGAGCAACGCAGCGACGGCCATTGGCGCAATACGTATGAGTCGGCAGGGATCTTGGAGACTATTTTGCCTGATATGCTGGTTGGTGGGCAACAGCCGAAGCCCGCTGTATTAAAAATATCCGGCGATAAGGATGAAACGGTAACTCAGTTTCCTTACACCACAACTTTAAATGGCGCGGCTAAATTAACTGTAAGCAAAACAGGCGACATGCCGGTGTACCTTACCGCCTATCAAAAATTCTGGAACCCTGACCCTAAAAAGGTAAGCGGCGATTTCACCGTGAACACCGGTTCAATCAAGGGCAAACGCAGGTAACCAAAGCCAAAGGCGGCGAAGCCATTACCCTAACCGCCGAGGTTATTGTAAAAGCAGATGCCGATTTTGTGATGATAGAGATACCTATCCCCGCAGGCTGTAGTTACGAGAGCAAAGACCAGGCCTACTATTACGGCGGCGAGGTACACCGTGAATACTTTAAAAATAAAGTAAGCATATTTTGCCGTAAGCTAACCGTGGGTACTTACAAATATGTTATTAAACTAATGCCACGCTACACCGGCAATTACCACCTAAACCCGGCGAAGGCAGAAATGATGTACTTCCCGGTGTTTTATGGCAGGGAAGGGATGAAAATGTTTGCTATTGGCGATTAGTGGTTGGGAGTTAGAGATTAGTTGTTGCATTAATAAATGTAGAGACGCAATATATTGCGTCTCCTGTGCAGAATGCCGCGTTAGGGGCAGTAGCGGATACCGGCCCCGAGCCTAAGGCCCTGCGCAGTATGAGCGGATGACCCGGGCCGCAGACAACGCCCAAACAAAAACGGCGACCTGATAACCTCAAGTCGCCGTTTATATTATAGATCCGAAATCGAACTTCCGATTTCCGAAATCAATTATGCCATTTGCTTTCTGATGATATTTAAAGCACCGCCTGCTTTAAACCACTCAATTTGCTGCGCGTTGTAAGTGTGGTTAACCCGGAACTGCTCGGTAGTACCATCATGGTGATGCAATACAACCGTTAACTGTTTGCCCGGGGCAAAGGTGGTTAAACCGGTGATATCGATCTTATCATCCTCCTGGATCTTTTCGTAATCGTTGCTATCGGCAAAGGTGATGGCCAGCATACCTTGTTTTTTAAGGTTGGTTTCGTGGATACGGGCGAATGATTTCACCAATATGGCACGTACACCTAAGTGGCGTGGCTCCATTGCCGCATGCTCACGCGATGAACCTTCACCATAGTTCTCGTCACCTACAACTATACTTCCTATGCCATGCGCTTTGTAATCGCGCTGGGTGGCAGGTACCGGGCCGTACTCGCCGGTTAATTCGTTTTTAACGGTATCGGCCAGTTGTTAAAGTAGTTAATGGCACCAATCAGCATGTTGTTGCTGATGTTATCCGGTGACCACGGAACTTCAACCACGGGCCGGCCATTGATATATGGTCGGTAGTACATTTACCTTTGGCTTTAATTAACAATTTCAAACCGGTAATATCTGTACCTTCCCACGGTTTAAACGGATCAAGCAATTGCAAGCGCGATGAGTTAGGATCAACCTTAACTACAACCCGGCTGCCATCTTCGGCAGGGGCCTGGTAACCTGCATCTTCAACGGCGTAACCTTTAACCGGCATTTCAATACCCAACGGCTCGTCCAGTTTTACCTGCTCGCCTTTTTCGTTGGTCAGGTAATCGGTTAACGGGTTAAACGTTAAATCGCCTGCTATAACCAATGCGGTTACTACCTCGGGCGAAGCCACGAAAGCGTGTGTATTTGGATTACCGTCCTGGCGTTTAGCAAAGTTACGGTTAAACGATGTGATGATGGAGTTACGGCGGGTAGGATCGTCAGTATGACGGGCCCACTGGCCAATACATGGACCGCAGGCATTAGCTAATACAACGCCGCCCATTTTGTCGAAAGTATCTAAATAACCGTCGCGATCTACGGTGTAACGTACCAGTTCAGATCCGGGGGTAATAGTAAACTCGGCTTTAACCTTCAAGCCTTTATCAATAGCCTGTTTGGCTATAGAAGCCGAACGGGTAATATCTTCGTATGACGAGTTGGTACACGATCCTATCAACCCAACCTCTAAAACTTCGGGCCACCCGTTCTCTTTAACAGCAGTGGCAAATTTAGATATCGGCCATGCCAAATCCGGCGTAAACGGACCGTTGATATGCGGTTCAAGTTCACTCAGGTTAATTTCTATCACCCGGTCAAAATATTGCTCAGGGTTTGCGTAAACCTCAGGGTCGCCGGTTAAATGTTCGGCAACAGCGTCGGCAGCGTCGGCAATTTCGGCCCGCTTGGTACCACGCAGGTAAGCTGCTTGTTTCTCATCATACCCGAAGATAGAGGTGGTAGCCCCAATCTCGGCACCCATATTACAAATGGTACCTTTACCTGTGGCACTAAGTGAGCGTGCGCCTTCGCCAAAATATTCAACTATAGCACCGGTACCACCTTTAACGGTTAGTATGCCGGCAACTTTTAAAATAACGTCTTTAGCCGATGTCCAGCCCGAAAGCTTACCGGTTAACTTTACACCTATCAGCTTAGGGAATTTTAGCTCCCATGGCAGGCCGGCCATAACGTCGCAGGCATCGGCACCGCCAACACCAATGGCAATCATACCTAAACCACCTGCATTAGGCGTGTGGCTATCGGTACCTATCATCATACCACCCGGGAAAGCGTAGTTCTCTAACACCACCTGGTGAATAATACCTGCTCCGGCTTTCCAGAAACCAATACCATACTTATCACTAACCGATGCCAGGAAATCATAAACCTCGCGGTTTACGTCAACAGCGGTATGCAAATCCTCAACAGCGCCAACTTTGGCCTGGATCAGGTGATCGCAATGTACGGTTGATGGCACAGCAACCTGCGGACGGCCTGCCTGCATAAACTGCAACAGCGCCATTTGCGCGGTAGCATCCTGCATCGCCACACGGTCGGGAGCAAAATCAACGTAATCAATCCCACGGCCATATGCCTGTTTGGCATCGCCTTCGCTTAAGTGAGCGTATAATATTTTTTTTTCGGTTAATGTTAGGGGTTTACCTGTAGCGGTACGCGCAGCCGCAATGCGGGTGCTGTAACGGTCGTAAACCTTTTTGATCATATCTAAATCAAAAGCCATTTGGAGTAGTATTTAATGGTAAGCAGAAAAACTGGTACCCGCCTATATTAAGTATTAAAAATTCATAAAATAGGCAAGTGCGGCGAATTTACAAAATATAACAGTTAATCAGAAGCGCTGGTTTGTCACATTGTTATTTGGATATGTTCTAAATTAGGGGTTTAGTGGCTGGATTGGCCTAGCACGGGATAGCCAGCAGGCCGTTCAAATTACTCAAAAGCCGGCCTTAACAATAGTGACGAAGTGGTACCCAATAAGGCGCCACCAAAAACATCGCTTGGGTAATGTACACCCGGTACATGCGCGAGTAGCCTACAGAACCTGCCCATAGATAAGATGGAGCTATAACATACCATTTTGGATATGCCCTTGACAGTGCTGTGGCTACAGCAAAGCTTGTTGAGGTGTGCCCCGAGGGAAACGATGTACTGCCCGCATTATAAACCGCCACAATCTTTAAATTTTGCACAAATGGGCGGCGGCGCTTAAATATAGTTTTCATTAACAATGTAAACCCTAAAGTTATTGCGGTGCTACTGCCCACATATAAGGCATTTTGGCGCATTTCGCTATCGTGTCGTATAGCGCCGCCTACCAATAACGCGACAGGTGCACCGTATGCCACATAATTTAAGGAGTTGGATAGAAACAACATTTGCTTTGTTTCCGTATCGTTTCGCTTTAAAGCCAGGTTAATCAAAAACTTATCGTCAAATCGTTGTACAAAATTATTTACCTGTGCTGCCTGCACCTTTACCTGCGTTACGGTTTTTGTTTGCTCAGGGGTTTTGGGTTGCTCTTCTGTTTTTTCCTGTCCAAAAACATTGCCGGACAGCGGCGCTGCAACCAGCAGCTGCAGTGTAAATAACGCACCTATAAACCTTGTACCCTTGCTCATTTTCATAACAATATTACAACAATATATATTTTAAAGTTTTTAATAAAAACTATTTGGGTTAATGAGCGATAAATATAATAATGGCGTTGCCTGCGGCCCAGATTTCCGCTTATATGGTTGCAGGAGGGCTAGCCGTCATCCAAAGCGCAAGGCCTGCCCGAAAACGCAGGCCAGCAGCCACAAGGATGCAGGAAAAGTAACGTTGTTTAGGCCGCTTTAAGAATGGTAGCGATCAAAAGTTCCTTTTCCAACAGATACCGTACTCGGTTGGCCCTTTCTTTGGATGTGATATACAACACCATCTCCGGAGCGCTCTACGAAAGTACTTTTCACGCCGCCGCCAGCCGGTTGGTTACTATCGATAATAACAAAATCGGGTTTATGCCACTTTTTTTTAACCGGCAAGTTTGAAGAAGGTAAGTTGGGCGACATCATTGTTGTTTTATGCCCCAAATATAAATCAATATTTTTAACAAGAACGAAAATGCATTTTAACACCCATCAACCGGTTAGGATAACCGCTTATCCACACTCACCATATTTTTTTATCTTAACGCCAAATTTAAATCACCACGCCATGCCCTTAACCGCTCAATACTGGATAGATCATTTATACCTGCAACCCCATCCCGAGGGCGGTTATTACAAAGAAGTTTTCAGGTCAACAAACGGCGTTATCCGCGTTGGCGAACAAATTGAAAAGCAAGCCTGCACTTCTATCTATTATTTACTGGAGGGCAAAGACTTTTCGGGCTTTCACCGCCTGGCGTCAGACGAGTTATGGTATTTTCATAAAGGCGCGCCGCTGCATATCCATGTTATTGATAATGATGGCGCACATAGTGTTATTGAGCTGAGCGATAGCGCTACCGGCCAGCTGCAAGCAGTTATTCCGCCCAATACCTGGTTCGCATCTGAAATACCATCGGGCAGCGGGTTCGCACTGGTGAGCTGCGCGGTAGCTCCCGGCTTTGATTTCGCCGAGTTTGAAATGGCGAAGCAAGATAAGTTGATTGCGCAATGGCCACAACATAAGGATTTGCTGGAAAGATTATGTCGTGAGTAACGCCGACGAAATAACGCCAACCCAGTCGCTTTATTAAACCCCTCCCTACCCTCCCTCGGGAGGGAATCGCACGGGCCAGCGTTTTTACATCTTCATAAAAATAGGCCTGGCACAAATGCCAAGCCTATTTAAAACTCATTACTCAAAACTAATAACCTCTATTCCACCACCGGGAAAGCAGAGATACGTAACCTTGCCCCACCCATTGGTACCAACGTTAATTTAGTTGAAGCAGTTTCGGTTTTAACCGGGCTTTGGGGCAGCACGCCGCATAGGCCGTATTTGTCAATTGTCCAGTCGTTAATTTGCTTGCCGGTGGCATGCAATTCTATCGGCGCGTTGGCATTGGTGAACGGGTTGCCATCCGCGGGCCATGATTTTTTCACTACGGTAAATGATTTTTCGGGATGTTCGGCATCCAATAATAAGCCATAGTTCGTGGCGGTAGCCGGGTAAATTTCAAACGACGGCCATTTCTCCGGGTCGGCGGTTTCCTGCCAGCCCGAGTCGCCCATGGCGGTGGTTTTGCTGTTGCCTTTCTTGTACTCTTCGCCAATTTTTAAAGAATAAGTAAGCGGACCATAATTTACGCTCACGCTGTTTTTATTTTTGGCCCATTGGCGCACGGCTATCTGCATAGGCAGTTTAAGGTTGATCTTATCGCCGTTCTTCCATTTGTTGGTTAGTTTGATGTAGCCACCTGCTATAGCCTGCACCGGTATGCGCTTGCCATTAACGGTTACACTTGCTCCCCGGCACCAGGCCGGTACCCGCAAATAAACCGGGAACCCAACAGGCTTAGCGGTAGCTATGGTAAACGCCACTGCATCATTAAATGGATATTGGGTAGCACTGGTAACTTTAACCTGCTGGCCATTACCTACTTTGGCGGTAATGGTACCTGTCTGGTAAAGTTGTGCAGCCAGCCGTTATCCGGCGTGGCCATCCGTGCGTTTTCGGCATAATATACCCAGCCTGCGCTGTGGTTATGCTGGCAGCAACGGCTACTAAAAGGGTTCATCATTAAAAACGGGCCGCTGTTATCAATACCCGGCGAGTGGTTCTTGCTATCGTTCAAAACCATGTTTGGCGCGGTAAGGTAACGCAAAGCACGGTAGTCGCTGGTAAAGGCGGCAGGGAAGGTGTTAAAAGCCACATCCTCGCAGTTCTCGGCCCAAAAGGTGTCGCCGGTATATTGTAAAAGGTATTGGTCGCTGGTCATTTGCTCTACCATACCACACGTCTCCACCGCCTGGCGCGGGTCATTATAACCCTTGCGCGAGTTCTCATCGCTACCAAACATCCCGCCCGGCACCTGCCCATATAGATCGCGAATCAGCTTAAAATTATTGTAAGTAGCGGCAAGGTCGGCCTCGTTATGGCTTTGCAGATAATAAGTAGCCGGCTCGCGAAAGCACTCTGCAATGTTAACATTGTGCCAGTTGGGCAGCCTGGTAGCCTGGCGCCAGTTGGCAGTATTTTTATCAACCTTGCTGGCAACATCCAGCAAAAATTTGTCGCCGGTAAGGTTATACAGCCAGTATATACTCACCAGGTAATCGCCGCCGCGGCTATTCTCCCAGTAGTCCTTTAAAAACTGGTTATCGGGGTAGCTTTGCAGCCATTTAAAATATTTGGTAAGTGCGGGTATAACGCGTGGGTCCTTACTATATTCGTAATAACTGCGCAGGCACCATATCATAGGCATGTTGGCCCAAAGGTCGCGGTTGCCGTTACGTTTGGTAATGATGGGGCCCATATCGCCATCAGGGCGCTGGTTATCCAATACCGCGTTTATCCAGAATTTGGCATGGGCTATCATTTTCTCATCGCCCAGCATATAAGCAATATCGCCATAACCCTTTAGCCAGTAAGGCAACTCTTCCCAGCCATATTTGCCCTTACCGCTTTTGTTTAGCCAGGCATTGTCTGTTTTACTTAGCCAGATACTGATCTCGCCCGGGTTACCCGTCAGGCCATCCTTTTGCAGCAACAACTGCGTTTTTAACCAGCCTGCAGGTTTAAACGCCGTAACCGGCAATTTTATAAACTGTTGGGGCAACAATGGTGCCTTGTTACTGGCATAATTAACGTTGGTGCCTGTTATATTGGCTTTGGCAATTGCCGTAGCGGTTTGCGCATTGGCTTGGATACCCATGGCAGTTAAAACGGCCAGGGCATAAAAACTCTTCCTCATAAATATCAAATTAAAGGCATTACATGCACTTAGGTTGGTGAGGTAAATATATGCGTTTGGGGGTGGATTAGCAACGGGGCGGTTCGTTGTACGTTTGACGTAATACGTTTTAGGTTGGGTAAGGTTATTAACAAAGCGACAAGCCTAAGCTTTAATCTTCAATAACTAATCTTTAATGAAAAAATCACCGCACAGTGCGTGCCAGTGAAAGGGCACGCACTGCGTGTGATTAGGTATAGGTTGTAGTATCATTACTACAATTCGCCGGCTTACGGTAGATGCAGGGTGTCGGTTGGACTGCGGTTTAACATTAAGGTTTAACGGCCGCAATAAAATGGCATTTATTTAATATTGCCTTTTTCCATTGATCTGGTAGCTTAAAAATTATCGCACAGTGCGCCCCGCGGATCGGGCGCGCACTGGCATGGGAAAGGTTAAGGTGGGTTGTATTATGGTGGGACTAATAGTCTTATTACTTACTGTTGTCTTTTCCTTTTTGTTCCGGGTCGCTTACAAACTTGGTAAGTTCGCGGGTAAACATATCCGGTCATGTGCCGATTGCTTCATATAGTCGGCTATCTTTTTCAATTCATCCGGCGAATTGGCGTGCTTCTCTATCAAATTAGCCATGCCTAAAATATTGGCTACCGGCTGGCGCACTTTATGGTGTGTCATAAACATCATTGCCTCAAGGCCGTGTACATATTCTTTTAAAAATTGCTCCCGCTTTTCGTTCTCATTATTGTTATTGCCTATCAGCTGTTTTAATTGCTGTTTAGTTTGGGTGGCGGCAGTTGCCAACACGTTTAAAGCGTGCACATCGTCTTCAGCGTCGTCCTTTCGTTGATTTTGAAATACAAATTCCAGTTTTGCCATTAGCTCCCCACCCGCAATCCTGATCCTGTTATTAAGGCCGGTTATAAAGTTAATTGCGGATGGGTTTTGGGGGATGGATATCATGGGGTGATTGTTTTTTTAGATTGTTTATTAAACGGCAATACGCTGATTGACAGAAAGTGCATAATCATTAGCAATAGAAATTAACTTATGAATATCAACCGCCGTAGCCAGGCACTTTTTTAACGAATAAATTTCGTGGTGGCCTATAATATGGTTACGATCGATAGGGATATTCCAGCGCAGGCATATTTCGCTTATCAGCTTACCGCTTATTTCATACATTTCGTCTGTCCATTCATTATTATAGTCGCCCTCGTGTTCAATGCCGATGGTATAATAATTAGGATTCAGGTACAGGCCGTTATCCCAGCTTTTTATCAGGGCCCGGGTAGGCGCGTTAACCCGGTTAACATGTAAGGCAGTATCCTTTTCGTTTACATATTGATGCACCCGGCCCATTTTACCGATGCCATAATGTGCCGATGTTTTTGATATCGAGCTCTGAAACCAGCTATCTGTACCATACAAGGTGCCTTGCATTATATGTATAATAATAGCCTGGGGTTTGTATCCCCGGCGGCCTGCCAAAAAATTCGGACTGGGTTTGTTTATAATGTTCATTGCTTCCTGTGTTTTTTTGTTAACCAGGGGAGGCTCTCGACAGCGCCCCTAACTGCTGCCGATCGCCGACCCGGTATAAAACCAACTATTAACTAACGATACAAATGTGCGGATGATGAGCGAAACGGCTTACAGTAAAGACACCCTTTTTGACAGGGTGTTTTTACCCTTTTTAATAAGGCGTAATTACTTTGATATTCTGATGTTTAATATTGATTTTAGCGGCGTAATTAATTACCAATCAAACCCCCAAAATTTAAACTTTCACAGTTATGAAAAAATTAGTGTTCCCTCTTATTATTTTAATAGTAGGTTTTGCTGCCGGCTACTTTTACGCAAACAGTAAAACCACTGCAACAGGCCCGGCAGCCGCCAGCAAAATGGCCCTTACCGATTTCCATTCGGACAACAGTATTAGTTACGACGAAGCCAAAATGCTGGTGGATACCTTTGGCACAAAGGGATTAGATGATGCCAATGGTAAACCGGGCGGCAAAGGTTTAAAAACCCGCAGCATATTTATACCGTTAACCAAACTTGATGCCCTGGTTGCAGCGCTTGACGCGGCCCGGGCAAAAGATGGCAAGACAGATGGTATCCGCATTTATTTTGGCCGTTACCCTAAAATGCAGCTTGACCGTAAGCCTTATGAGCACCCGTATCGCAATACGCTGATTATCGTATCAACCAAAGACACTGCTATTTTGCAGCGCGGCGGTAAAACCCCGGTAAACATGCATTTGGATTACTTTGGCGCGCCAAATCATAAAACGGCTACGTTTATGTTAATGGTAAACCCCGAGAACCGCGGTGAAATGTGTCCTAATAACTGCGACGGCGCAACATTAGTATGCCCTGACCCAACTGACCCTGATTGCCAATAAAATATCACCTGCCACCTCTCTGATAATTTTAGAGAGGTGGATTTAAAAAACTGCTGTATGTCTGTAATTATTTTAATCGAGGCTGCTTGCTTTATCATCGCTCTTGTTAGTTTAATAAAAGATGCTAACCGGGCATGGCGCAGCATGGTTTTGTATATGCTGATTACTTATTTAACCGAAATTATAGGTAAATTGTTAAGAACCGGGCACCACTCCAATCAATGGCTTTATAATGTGTTCTTACTGTTTGAGGCTGGTTTTACCAGCTTTATGTTTAACAACCTGCTAAGCAAATACATCAACAGTAAGCCACTAATTATTGGCGGCCTTGGCTTATTACTGGCACTGTACACTTATGATGTTATTAACCATGGTTTCTTTGTTTTTAACGATATTACGGCTACAGTAATGTCGGTAGTGTTTGTTATTTATAGCTTTTATTATTATTACCTTTTAATAAAAGATGAGCAATATATCGACCTGAAACGATCGGCAGCCTTTTGGTGGGTAGCCGGGTCATTGTTTTTTTATTTTGGCAGTACGGCAGTAAACCTGTTCTTTTCTTTTTTACAAGATGTAAGGGTGGCAGGTCATAATATCACCTACTTTATTTTTTCGGCGCTTAGTGCCTTTTTATACGCTTGCTGGAGCTATTCATTTATTTGCAGAAAATGGCAAACAACATCAAAGAACTAATTTTAATAGCTACGCTGATATTTTTATTGGCGCCCATGTTTATCATATTATACGTGGTGATTTATAACAGGCGCAAGATCCGGCACATCGAAGAAAAAGAGCAAATGAAGCAAACCTTTGATGCCGAGATCATTAAAACCCAGCTCGAGGTTCAGGAGCAAACCATGCAAAACATTGGTGCCGATCTGCACGACAATATCGGCCAACTGTTAAGCCTCAGTTCGCTCACCTTAAACTCCATCCAACTGGACGATTTGGAGAAAGCCCGCCAGAAGATAGACGCCGCTATTGATCTTACCGGACGGTCTATAAAAGAAATGCGCCTGCTGGGCAAACTCCTGCAGGGCGACCAGCTACTGGGCGTTGGCCTGTCAGAAGCTATTTGCCATGAGATAAACTGGGTCGAAAAATCCGGCAAGTTCCGGGTAAATTATGTTAACGAGGGCGACCTGCCCGGCAATAATAACCTGGATAAGGACCTCATCATTTTTCGTATATTGCAGGAGGTAATAAACAATATTATCAAACACTCGTTTGCCACCCAGATCAATATTAAATTATCATATATCAACAGTAACATGCAGCTGCATATAGAAGATAATGGTATCGGTTTTAATTTGGAAAACCTGCAAAATGGACACCCTGATGGCTATCGGGGAGGCATGGGATTACAAAACATGCACAAACGCGCAAGGATAGTTGGGGGAGAGGTAGTCATTAAAGCTAAAGAAGGCAAAGGCACCAGTACAACTGTAATTATCCCATATCCCTAAAAATGGAAACCCCTAAAATACGTATTGCAATTGTTGATGACCATACCCTGTTCCGCCACGGTGTAACCGCGCTGATGCGCGAGTTCGACGATCTGCAGGTACTCTTTGAAGCCGACAACGGCCAGCATATGCAACAACTTATAACCGAATACCCCCTGCCGCATGTGGTGTTAATGGACATTAACATGCCGGTGTTAGACGGTTTCGGCGCCACCTGCTGGCTAAAGGACAATTACCCTACCGTAAAAGTATTGGCACTAAGCATGTTTGAGGATGACAAGGCCGTTATTAAGATGATAAAATGCGGTGCCTGTGGTTACCTGCTCAAAGAATCAAGCCCCAGCGAGGTGCACGAGGCTATACAAACCATTGTTGATAAAGGCATGTATATTAATGAGCTGGTATCGGGCAAAATGGTACGCTCGCTCACCGCGCCCGAAGCGGCGCCTACCTTCTCAAAGAACGAGGAGGCCTTTATCAAGCTTTGCTGCAGCGAATTAACCTACAAAGAAATAGCCGACCAAATGTTCCTTAGCCCCCGCACTGTTGATAATTACCGCGAAGCGCTTTTTCAGCGGCTTAACCTCAAATCGCGCACCGGGCTGGTGCTGTACGCTATACAGAATGATTTGGTGAAGTTGTAGGTTACCATTCATTTCTTAAATACCGCCTTATTTCTTACTTATAAGTCATTGCAATAACCCGCATTTAAGTTTTATATTTGATAGAACCTATCACCTATCCAATGCGGATTATCTACAAATTACTACTTCTCATTTTCCTGTCGGCGGCTTCCACCGGGATATTTGCTCAGGCACGCTATGACGTATCCGGAACTGTAACGAATGAAAAAGGCGAACCGCTTAAAAGCGCGACCGTTTTTATAGGCGGCTCTGAGCGGGTAATGCCTACGGATGACAACGGCCGTTTCAAATTTACAAATGTAGCGCAGGGTACTTTCCGGTTTCTGTGCAGATGCTTGGATATACCCCATTAACGCGAAACATTTTTGTGCAAAATACAGCTCTTAATATCAGAATGCGGTTGGAGCCAAAAGCCATAACGCTTAACGAAGTAAAAATAGGCCGTAAAAGTGCCCGGAACAAAAACTTTAATCTGTTTAAAGAAAACTTTTTAGGTACCTCGGCCAATGCACGGCAATGTGAGATAATTAATCCGGAGATCATAAATTTCAGCACCCAAAAAGGGTTATTACTGGCAGACGCGGATGACTTTCTGATCATCAAAAACAATCGGTTGGGTTACCGCATCCATTACCTGCTTAAAGATTTTAGCTATAATAGTAATGATAAATTAACGCTATACCACGGCGATTTTAGTTTTGAAGAGTTAGAGGGTACAGACGCGGACAAAAGCAAATGGGCCAAAAACCGTGCAGAAACCTACCAGGGGTTCGTTTATGCATTTTTTACGGTCGGTTTACACCAACAGCACTGCCGAAAATGGCTTTATAACAAGGCCGTTATATGGTAGTGCTGTTTATTCCTACAGCGACATTAAGGGCCTCATAATTCGAACTAAAAGGGTTGAAGGCGTACTGATAGCTGATCGCCCGGTTAAGTTCGACTCGCTGATTACCGCTGTGAGCAATAACTTGATCGCGTTTAAATTTAAGCAGCTATACATCACTTACGAACCGCGAAAAGCTGCCGGGTTTAAGGATAAAAAGAACAACGATAAGATCATCGTACCTATCGAAAAAATGCATCAATATTAAAGCTTACTACCGATCAGTCATTAATAGATAAAAAAGGCAGCTATGCCGATTACCGCGATTTCTTCATCAGGGGCAACTGGGCCCCGGCACGTGTGAGCGACCAACTACCGGTTGATTATCAGCCACCAATTGCTCCTATCTCGCACAGAAACAGCGCGGTAGATAAGCTAACCATTGCCTTGCAAAACTGGACAGACAGCATCCCGCAGGAAAAAGTATACCTGCATATGGATAAGCCTCACTATGCCCCCGGCGATACGATCTGGTTCAAGGGTTACCTTACCATGGGCAGCAGGCATGAGCTATCGGCCATAAGCGGTGCGGTGTATGTTGATCTGTTAAACGATAGCGATGTGCTTATTAAAGCTTTAAAGTTACCTGTAGGTAATGGCATGTTAGCGGGCAATTTTATATTAGACGCTAATTTGCCGTCGGCCAGTTACCATATACGTGCGTACACCAAATGGATGCTAAATGCCGGCCAGGATTATTTTTTCAACCGCGTGTTTAATTTAGGTGAGCCCGGAACGATTAAAAGTAAAAGTCAGCTATCATTTCAACAAACAGATGTGCAGTTTTTCCCCGAGAGTGGTTGTTTGGTTAACGGCATCGCGTCAAAGGTTGGCTTTAAGGCTGTAAACGTTAACGGTATCGGCACTGCTGTAAGCGGCAATGTAATTGATAATGATAATAACGTTGTAGCAGTAATTAACACCCTGCATGCCGGTATGGGCAGCTTTTTCATGAAACCCCTGCCGGGTAAAACTTATACGGCTGTAGTTAAGTTTGCAGATAGCACAACCAAAAAGTAGCGTTGCCTGCTGCTTTAAATGAAGGTTATGTGCTCACCGTTTATCAGCCAAATAAAGACAGTGTTTTGGTACGCATCCGCGCTTCGGCAACCTTACAAAAGTCAACAGTAATACTGGTTGCCCATAGCAGCGGCGAAAGCATCTTTGCATCTCCGGTAGAGCTAACCGGCGCTATAACATCGTTTTGGTTTGAAAAAACTATTTCCGGGCGGAATAGCCCAGTTTACCATTTTTGACAGCAACGGCCAGCCCCTTAACGAACGGATAACATTTATTAAGGGCGATGATAAATTGCATCTGGACATTAAAACCGAAAAAACAGTTTATAAAAGTAAAGACCATGTACAATTTAGCCTAAGCGCGAATGATAGCGAGGGCAATGCAACAACGGGTAATTTTTCGGTAGCTGTTATTAACGAAAGCCTGGTAAATGTTGACGAAACTGCGGAGACCACAATATTTTCACACCTGCTGCTAACATCTGATATTAAAGGCTTTATAGAAAGGCCCAATTACTATTTTACCGCCGAAACAGACAGCGTGAACATGGCGCTCGATAACCTGATGCTTACCCAAGGCTACCGCCGGTTTGAATGGAACACATTAAGCACTATTGTAAATACTAAACCTGTATTTGAAGCAGAGGGGTTGACATCTGCTTTTTCGGGCCTTGTCACAAATTTAACCCATAAACCCTTGCCGGGCGCCCTTGTTAAGTTATTTTCAATACGGGCAGGCATACTAAAAGATACTATTACCGATGCTAACGGACGGTTCAGATTTGAGAAAATATTTATTGGCGATAGTATTAAGTTTACATTACAGGCCGGGGATAATAACAATAGCGATAAAGTGATCCTGACGGTAGACAGCATCCCACAGGTAACCATTAAAAATAATAACAATATAAATAGCACGGATGTAACGGAGGTTGCAAGGCAGTTAAAGATTCATCAGCAACAAGCGGAACAAGGGGGTCAAGAAGTTAAACTGACTGGACTGCATGTGCTTAAGCAAGTTGATATTAAAGCAAATAAAATTTCCGCACCCAAAATAGAGATCCGTCCCCGGCTATATTTACCGTACCCGAAGGATCTGTAGATAAGGTGATCACTATCCCTGATCCTGAAAATTATAATAATCTAAGGATGTTTTTACAATCCAGCATTCAAGGCGTAAGTATCCGGTTGATGAAATTGGACGTAAATTATTGGTGGATATGAAACCGGCTAATGTATCGCCTGACTTAGCAAATATTCCGGCTTCGCCGTTTGCTAATAACACATCAGAAGAACCGATAGATAAATATTTAGGAAAAGAAATAGGGCTTATTGTAGACGGCAGAAAGATAAAGGGCCGTGGTGAAGCGGATGAAATATTAGAAGGTGGTATTTTAGCAGGAGATATAGCTAAAATAGAAGTGGTTAGAAATAATCAGGCGCTTGTAAGCTCCTTACGTGGGCAAATGGACAGGTTTGTTGGCTTTGTATTATTGTTTACTAAAACGGGCGACTGGCGCAAAGGATACAACCCGGCCATAGCTAATGTAATACCCAAAGGCTTTAGCAAAGTACGCAAGTTTTACTCGCCGCGTTATAACAATCCTGTAGAGGCAGCTAAGATCCCCGATTTTCGTACAACTATCTACTGGAACCCTTACGTAGGAGTTGACACTACCGGCAAAGCAAGCTTCGATTTTTTAATGCGGATGGCCCGGCAGATTACCGGGTGGTAGTAGAAGGTATAAACGCCGCCGGCGAGTTGGGCAGGCAAGTTTACCGATACAAAGTTGAATGATGAAAACCTTTTAATTAAGTTCAAATTACTGACCTATAAGTCATTGTAACAACCCTTAGCTAAACTTATATTTGGTAGAACCTATCACCGATCTCAATGAGAAGTGCCGTAAGATTATTATTTGTTGCTTTACTGTCTGCGCTTGCCACGGGGGTATTTGCACAGGCACAATATGATGTGTATGGAACTGTAATTAATGAGAAGGGTGAACCCGTTAAGGGCGCTACCGTTTTTATAAGCGGATCTGAAAAAATTATGCCTACTACAGATGATGGGCATTTTAGGTTTGCACGCATCACGCCGGGTACATTTAAACTGTCGGTACAAATGCTGGGGTACGCGCCTTTTGTGCGCGAGATCATCATTAAAAACGCGTCGCTTAGTGCCGAACTGCGCCTGCAGCCCAAAGCTATTAACCTTAACGAGGTAGTAATAGGTTCGCAAAGAGCCCGGGCCAATAATTACGAGATATTTAAGCAGCAGTTTTTGGGCTGGTCGCGCAATGGTAATCAGTGCGTTATTTTAAATCCTAAAGTATTAAACTTTACTACCAAAAAGAATTTACTGTTGGCTAATGCCGACGAGTTTTTAGTTATAGAAAATAAGCGCCTGGGCTACCGTATCCGTTACCTGCTGCAGGATTTTGGGTATAACTCCCGTAACCGCACTACGCTATATCATGGCGAGTTTAGCTTTGAAGAATTAACAGGAACAGAAGAGCAAAAAAAAGAATGGGCCAAAAATCGTGCGGAAACCTATAAAGGTTCGTTAAAGCACTTTTTACGGTCGGTTTACGCAAATAATGTTTTAGAAAACGGTTTTGTCACCAAGTGGGTATATGGTTACGGCCTGTTCAACAAGCTTGAAAGTTTACAAGACTCGGATAAACTTAAAGTGATAAGCACACCTGTAAAGTTTGACACCTTAATCACAGCTATCGACAGCAATTTTATCTCGCTTAAGTTTAAACAGTTGTATATAACGTACAACCCTAAACAGGCAGCCGCTTATCTGCGCGCCATGGCCGATAAAGACCGGAAGTCTGTAAGCTTTGAAAAGACCGTCATCTTTGATCATAACGCGTCTGTACTAACGTTATCTACCCCACAAGCTATTATTGATAAAAATGGCAGGTATACAGATTATCGCACTTTTTTATAAAAGGCGCCTGGGGCCAATTCACGTATGGGCGAAGAATTGCCGGTTGAGTATATAACGCCCTTCGCCGAGATCCCCCGCGGCAACATGCCCGTTAACAAGCCGGTATATGCCTTACAAAACTGGGCAAATAATTTACCGCAGGAAAAGGCCTACCTGCACATGGATAAGCCATACTATGCGCTGGGCGATACTATATGGTTTAAAGGCTACCTTACAATGGGTAGCAGGCACCAGCTATCGTCAAAAAGCGGGGCGGTGTATATTGACCTGATAGACGAGCAAAACAAGGCCTTAAAAACTTTAAAGTTACCTGTTAACCAGGGGAACTGTTGCCGGAAACCCGGTATTGAGCGAGGACATAAAAGCGGGCAGCTACCGCGTGCGTGCCTACACCCAATGGATGCGCAATGCCGGCGAAGATTATTTCTTTGACCATACTTTTACCGTTGGCAAACCTATCATCGCACAAAATAAAAATACCGCCCAGCCTATTTTACAACAAACAGATGTGCAATTTTTTCCGGAGGGAGGAGCACTTGTGACCGGAATCAGTTCGCACGTTGGTTTTAAAGCTACAGGCACCGATGGTTTAGGTGTACCTGTAAACGGTACCATAACCGATAACGACAATAATATAGTAGCGCAACTCAATACGCAACATGCCGGCATGGGTAATTTTTTATTACGGCCCCTACCCGGTAAAAGCTACACGGCCAACATTAAATTTGCTGATGGTACCACCAAAGATTTTGAGCTGCCATCGGCAGTTTACCAGGTTACGCGCTCAGCATTTACCAGCCTAATAAAGACAGCGTTTTGGTGCGCGTACAAGCATCATCGGCTTTACAACATACCAAACTTAGTTTGATAGCACATAGCAGCGGCGAACTGGTCTACACCATACCTGTTAATGTTGACGGACCGATAACATCTTTTTGGCTGGATAAGAGCTCTTTCCCCAGCGGGATAGCGCAGTTTACCCTATTTAATGCTGATAACGAGCCGTTAAATGAGCGCATTGCTTTTATTAAGAATGCAGACCAAATGCAGTTAGCAATTAAAACCCCTAAAGCTGTTTATAAAAGCAGGGAACATGTGCAGTTAACCTTAGATGCCCATGACAGCGCCGGCAGTCCAATAGCGGCAAATTTTTCGGCGGCAGTTATTGACGAAAATAAAGTACCCACAGATGAAACAGCCGAGAGCACCATTTTTTCAAACCTGCTGCTAAGCTCGGACATAAAAGGCTATATCGAAAAACCCAACTACTATTTTAGCAAAGACAGTGATGATGTAAACAAGGCGCTTGATAACCTGATGCTTATCCAAGGCTACCGCAGGTTTGAGTGGCAATCGTTGCTAAATACTGTAAATACCAAGCCCATATATGCTGACGCGGAGTTGGGAACCACAGCATCGGGCCGGATAGCGGTTTTACAGGGCGGGAAGTTGCCAAGCACCAATATCCTGTTAAATACGGTAAACATTAAACCAGCTTTCGCAGCTGAAGGGGTCAGCACCACTATATCTGGTTTGGTAACTACCTTAACGCACAAGCCATTGCCAAATGCCAATGTATTATTGATATCGTTAAATGCCCGCCTAAATAAACTAACCACTACCGATGATAACGGCAGGTTTAAGTTTGACAGCCTGATGTTTGCCGACAGCGCTAAGATTGCCATACAGGCCCGCGACGAAAAACACAGTGATAAGGTTATTATCCGTATTGATACCCTGCCCGGGGTAAACATCGGCCCTAAACCTATCGCTGCTGATGCAAGTATTATTAAGTTGATATTAAAAAAGGCTGAAGATGATGGTTATACGGTTAATTTGACCGGACCTAACATTTTAAAACAGGTAGATATTAAAGCTGCCAAAATAAAAGTTGAAGAAACTGCTACACAGGGTATGACCAAACTCATGGATGAGCAGTCCGCTGATAAAATATTGACGATGACCGAACCTGAAAATTACCCAACGTTAGAACACTTTTTGCAGGGTAGAATGGGGAGTATCAGCGTAGGGATGGACCCGATAACAGGCTATAAACGACTGATGAGTTCCGGAGAGATATAACAGTAGCTACCGAAAACGTTGAATTACTTGGCGTAGCTATGGCGTTAAATGGGAGACTTTTAAAAATCAGATGAAATTAATGATGTGTTAACAGGGTCATTACAACCGGAAGATGTGGCAAAATTATTATTGGTAACACATAATCTGGCGGCACTTAACGCGCTAAGTACCGGAGGGGACAAATCGGTTGGCGGTGTTTTATTGATCATTACCAAGCCATATACTTCCCGTAAACAATACAACCCGGCTATTGCCAATATACAACCCAAAGGTTTCAATAAAGTGCGCCAGTTTTACTCGCCGCGATACGACCGACCAAATGACCCTAAATCGCCCGATCTGCGTACCACTATATTTTGGGACCCTTACTTAAACACTGACGTTACCGGCAAAGCCACACTCAATTTCTTTAATGCCGACGGGCCGGGTACTTACCGGGTAGTTGTAGAAGGCCTAAACGCTGCAGGCGAATTAGGCCGGTATGTTTATCGGTACAAAGTGGAGTAGAGCGCTGCAACACTTCCCCTTAGCCGGGAAAACACTGCTCAAACACGAAACTCATTTTTGCGCGCAGCGGTGTACCGTCGGGCTTAAAAAGTGTATAAGCAATATCAAGCGAGATAAGGGTACCATAAAAAGTAAGGTGGTGGCCCCATTCCATTTTTACAAAATTGGGGCTGTGTATCTGTCCGTTGTAAGTATATACAATAGCTTCTATCTTTTGCATTTCGGCAGGCAGATTGGTGCGTTTGGGGTCCACAAGGCCGGTGGCATCAATTACCGCGTCAAAACTTAACTTGCCGCCGGGGGTGTTTCCATTTGCTTCGTTTGGCATAAAAGTACGCTGCTGCTGTATAGCATCAGGGTTTAGCATAAACCTGTATGGGTGCATAATTATGTCATTGCTATCGCGGGCCGGTATCTTAAAATCGCGGTCGGCAAATGCGCTTATCTTCATAAACTCCATAGCAGGTATTAAAGATTAATGTCAAAATAAGTGTACGCCAGTTCGATTGTTTCTACCAGGATCTCATTTCGTTGCGAGTGCATTTCGGACAGTGAATATTTTACGGGCCAGGCTTTATAAAACATCCATTTTTTTATTACCATACCGTCGGCCCCCAACAAGCTTACCATTATATCCTGTGGTTGGATGGGGGTAGCCAGTCCGCCATCAATACATTGTGCACACCAGCTTATCAGTTTTGATCCAGCGGGCACCACCCCCCGCTTTAATATAAGGTTTTGACTGGTGGTAACCGTAGGCAGTTTATATTTAAAACGATTTTCGCCACCACTTGTAATTTCTTCTATCCCCACCTCTTTCGAGATACCCGACACTTCCGGAAACCAGCATCAACGCCTTTAAAGGATACCGAAAAGTAAAATGCTACCGGCGGGTAATAACTATCAGTTACCATTTGTTATAATCAATTGTTCGTGCGCAATTTCAATAGTATCAATAGCAACCTCGTTACCGTCAGCTTTAAGGTCGGTGCCGGTTATTTTGGTTGGCCAGGCATTGTTAAGCTGCCATTGCATGGTTACCGCGCCGGTTTCGTCAAGCAGTTTAATAAGTACTGTACGGCGTTTAATGGTGTTCATTTTTATTTCCTGGTACCAGTTCCAAAACATATTATCATTAACAAATATGCCTCGCTTCATAGTTACGTTACCATATTTTTTTATCCCGGGCATTTTTATTGTAGAGAATACCGGGCTGTTACCGTGGCGATACTCTATCACCTGTGTTTCTACGTCCATACCTGATACCTCCCGGAAAGCCACGCCTTGCAGTTCGGAACCCGGTCTACTTCAAATCTAAATTTCGGCATAGGCCATATTGCGCCTTCTTTGCTACCGTTGTCTGCCATGTTTATTTATTATTTATGATTGATTAATTTTTAATCAGGATTTTTGCATTTCCTGCTGAAAGGTTAACATTATAAACTCGGCAGGGCGTATCATAGCCACTTTTATAGCAACAGTCATATAGCCATTTAGTATGTCATCCCCTATCATGGTTGTACCCAGGCCGCAATCTACCGAAAATGCCTCAGCCGGTGTAGCTCCTATCAATCCGCCGGCTTTCCAAATGTCCGCCAAAAAGCTGCCAATTATGGCCCTCACGGCTTCCCGTGTGTTTTTATCATTAGGCGAAAAAACATACGGCTGCGCTGCCAATTTAACTGATTGCTCAATGTATATCATAGTACGCCTTACGTGCAGGTATTGCCAATCAAGGCTGTTACCATCAAGTGTACGTGTGCCCCAAACCAAAATACCCCTATTATTAAAATATCTTATTGCGTTAACAGATTTGCCGCTAACAGCATCAACATTTAAAGGGCCCTGCTCAGCGTCGTTTAGTTTAAGTGGCAATGATGTTACCCCCACAATGAATGTATTTGCAGGAGGTTGCCATGGGCCAATTTCATTATCAATAGTAGTTATAACCCCGGCCATACCACCGCTTGGCGGCAGCAGATTGGCTGCAGTTAACAGGTGTCGCATAATTAAAACATAAGTTTGGCTTACCGCAAGCAGCGCATTATTGTTTTGCTCAGTTGTTGTGCCTGATGAAACGTTTTGCATATTATTTATAACCTTCGCTGCACCGGTTTCAGGCAATAACGCTGCTAACTGATTTACATCGCCACCAAACAGGTTAGTATAATCCAGCTCACGTGGTTGCATAATAGTTGTGCCCACAAACGGATAGTATGCCGCTCCATAGTTTAAACCAACCGTACCGGTATTGCTCCTGAAAGTTTCAATATCGTCCATATAGGTTACGGGGTCGGGGGCGTTACTTCCAATGATATCAAATATGCTTATAGCGGTTTGGGTTTGGGTACTTAGCAACAGCATTTGCTGCATTAGCGTAGCATTATCGGCAACGGAAAGCAGCGTAGCTTCCGGGCAAATGTACATCGTGGGTTCCTGTTCATTTTTTAATAACGCTAACCCGGCGGTTAAGTCTGCCAGTTTTACGTTGTTATTAATAATTTGCCGGCCCGGCACAGCAGCCCGGCCCGATGGTTGCCCATAGTCCCCAACAGAAACTACATATGCATCGCCCCCGCCATTGGCATAAAACAGGCGAATACTATTGTATAAATAATAAATCGTATCGGGATCAGGCAATATGGTGTAATAGTTGTCGCCAATCTGGATATAGTCGTCGCTGGGTGGTGTCTTTTTTTGTGGCGACAAATAATATTGCGGGCTATACTGTTTTACTTTAGCAGCGTCCGGGTAACAATATATCGCCTCAAATTCGGCCAGCGAGGTTATTTTTTGCGGGATGTTTTTGTAGCTTTTACCGTCATACAAAGCGTGCGGCGTATACCCGACAAAAGCAGGTACAGCAGTAGCAACAGAGACCATCGGGTTTGAGAATGCACTTCTCTCCCGGATATATACGCCCGGTGTTTGGATGTTTGAGGCAATCATGATATAATTAGGTTATATAAATGCTGAAACTAATAATTTTATAGGATATTTTATATTTATGATAGTAATAAAGGCTTGAACAACAGGTATTATTTCCTCACTAATAAGTAGTTGCGCTAAATAATATTTAAATCTTATATTTGATTGAAGCCTTCTCCCGCTTATGAGAACCTTACTTAAATTCTTGTTTTTTGTTACGTTATCCATTGTCGCTACCGGGGCACTTGCCCAGTCGCGGAATGACGTATCCGGGATTGTTACTGATGAAAAAGGCGAGCCCGTTAAAGGCGCCACCGTATTCATTGGCGGCAGCGACCGGGTAATGCCTACCGGTGAGGATGGCCGCTTCAAATTTACAGGTGTATCGCAGGGGTCATTTCAGCTATCGGTAAAGATGCTTGGTTTTACCCCGCTAACGCGCAATATCATGGTGCAGGGCGCGCCCGTTAATGTTAAACTGCAGTTAACGGTAAAAACCAATGTACTTAATGAGGTAAAAATAGGAAACAAGCGGGCGGTAAATATAAATTTAAGGTTATTTAAAGAGGCGTTTTTGGGCACATCAGCCAATGGCAGGCAATGTGTGATACTTAACCCCGAAATTTTAACTTTCAGCACTAAAAGGGGGTTGCTCTGGCCGGGGCTGATGATTTTTTGATCATTGAAAATAAGCGCCTGGGCTACCGGATCCATTACCTGCTTAAAGATTTTGGCTACAGCACTAAAAATAATACGGCCCTGTACCATGGCGACTTTAGCTTTGAAGAACTCCCCGGATCAGACGACGACAAAAAGAAATGGGCCAAAAACCGTGCGGAAACCTACCGGGGTTCATTTATGCATTTTTACGATCGGCATATACCAATACGGCTTTAGAGAATGGTTTTATAGCCCGCCAAATGTACGGGAACGGGACCTTCAGATACAACCCCGATATAGCCGACCCTGACCTAATAGTTGTAAAAGACCAACCCATCAAATTTGATACGCTGATAAAAGCTATCGATACCAGCCTGGCCACTTTAAAGTTTAAACAATTGTATGTTGTTTATGATCCTAAAAAAGCCACCAGCTATTACGTAAATCAGGCGGATAAAAAGAAGACCGTTGTTATCGATAAAAAAGGGTCCATCGTAAAATTAGCAACCAAAGAAGCTATCATCGACCAGAAAGGCAGTTATACAGATTATCGCGCTTTCTACATCACCGGTTATTGGGGCATAGCCCGCGTGGGCGACCAACTGCCTGTAGAATACCAGCCGCCATTTGCACCGATTATAAAGCGGGATAACGCGGTTGATAAAATAACCATCGCCCTGCAAAAATGGACAGACAGCATCCCCCAGAAAAAGTGTACCTGCATATGGATAAGCCGCACTATGCGCCCGGCGATACCATTTGGTTCAAGGGGTATCTCACCATTGGCAGTAAGCATGAGCTGTCGGCCCTGAGCGGCGCGGTGTACGCCGACCTGTTGGATGATCATGACCAGCTGATCAGAAGTTTAAAGCTGCCCGTTGGCGCCGGCATGGTAGCAGGCAATTTTATTTTAAATGACGACCAGCCCGAAGGCAGCTACCATATACGTGCCTACACCCGCTGGATGCAAAACGCCGGCCCTGATTATTTCTTTAACAAATCGTTTAACGTAGGCGACCCTGCCAAAGCGGAGAAGAAAAAGAAGCGCCATCCACACCACAACAAACCGATGTACAATTTTTCCCCGAAGGCGGCAATTTAGTTAACGGTTTAAGTTCAAGGGTGGCTTTTAAGGCCATAGGCACTAACGGTTTGGGCGCTGCCATAAGCGGTAAGATAACTGATAGTGATAACAATGAATTAGCACAGCTTATCACCCTGAATGCCGGTATGGGCAGCTTTTTATTGAAGCCGCAATCCGGTAAAACCTATAAGGCCAATATCAGCTTTGCAGATGGCAGTACCAAAAGCATTACCCTGCCAAAGGTGTTGGATACCGGCTACGTGCTCAGCGTTTACCAGCCGGTTAAGGATAGCGTGCTGGTGCGCATCCAGGCTTCGGCAACATTGCAGCAGTCAAAAGTTATAGTTGTTGCCCAAAGCAGCGGCGAAACTATCTTCGCCTCGCCGGTGACCCTTAGCGGTCCCATCACATCGCTTTGGCTGGACAGGAGATCGTTCCCGAGCGGTATAGCCCAGCTCACACTTTTTAGTGCCGATAGCGAGCCGCTGAACGAGCGCATTGTATTTATTAAAGGCGATGATAAAATGCAGCTGGCCCTTAAAACCGAAAAGGCGGTTTATAAAAGCAAGGAGCATATACAGTTGGATCTGAGCGCGAAGGATGGCCTGGGGGCACCAACCTCAGGCAATTTCTCGGTAGCGGTGATTGATGCCAGCCAGATCCCGGTTGAGGAAAGCGCCGAGAGCACCATCTTCTCCAACCTCCTGCTTACGTCAGACATTAAGGGCTATATCGAAAGGCCCAACTACTATTTCACCGCCCAAACAGATACCGCGGACACCGCGCTGGATAACCTGATGCTTACCCGGGGCTACCGCCGGTTCGAATGGAATACCATTAACACCACTATCAACACTAAACCCGCTTTCGAGCCCGAGGGCCTGGGTTCGGCTATTTCGGGTAAGGTTACCGGGCTTGACCGTAAGCCCTCGCCTCATGCTACGGTAAAGTTGCTGTCCGTAAGAGCGGGCCTGTTAAAAGACACGGTTACCGATGCTAACGGCAGGTTCTCGTTCGACCGCATGTTTATTGCCGATAGTATTAAGTTTACCATACAGGCCCGCGACGCCAACAACAGCAACAAAGTGCGGATAGAGCTGGACGCGGGCCCCGAAGTAGATTTCGGTGATAAAAAAGACGCTAAAAACAACACGGCTATCGCCACCGCGGCCCGTAAAAAATCCATCAGCAGCAAATAGAGCAGCAGGGGCAAATAGTTAAGCTTAACCAGCTGCATACCCTTAAGCAGGTTGATATCCTGGCAAAGAAAAAACCTAAGCTCAAAGATAACGTGACCGACCAGCAGATCTTTGCGGTGCCCGAGCAATCGGCAGATAAAACAATCACCATCCCCGACCCGCAAAACTATAATACCCTTACCATGGTGCTGCAGGCCCGGTTGCCGGGTATAAACATCGAGATTGATGAACAGGGCTTCAGGCGGTTGGTAAGCATGCGTCCGCCTGTAGAAATGCTGGCTACGGTCGATGGCACCGACAAATTTAGCGGCCGCGAGATAGGCCTGATCCTGGACGGCAGAAAGATAAGAAACACCAGTGAGGTTGACGAACTGATGGAAGGCGGTATTTTGGTAGAGGATATAGCCAAGATAGAGGTGGTACGCACCAACATGGCGCTTATTAACGCTTTGCGCGACGGGCGCGAAGGCTATGTGGGCTATGTGTTATTGGTTACCAAACCGTACTGGTCGCGCAAGCGTTATTACCCCAGCGTTGCCAACATTATGCCCAAAGGGTTTAACAAGGCGCGCAGGTTTTACTCGCCCCGGTACGACGCGCCTGCCGACACCTATAAACAACCCGACCTGCGCACCACCATTTACTGGGACCCCTACCTGCAAACCGATATCAACGGCAAAACCACGCTCGACTACTATAACGGCGACGGCCCCGGCACCTATCGCGTAGTAGTAGAAGGTATCAACATCGACGGCCACCTCGGGCCGGCAGGTTTATACCTATAAGGTGGAGTAAGGCGGCACTATTCCACTACAAAATTTTTAACCAGGTGTGCCGGCCTGCCGTCGGCGGTAATGCCTTCTATCGTAATTTGATAGGTACCTTTATCATCCGAAGTGTAAAATTTAAAAGCGGCATTTCCGGCTTTGTCGGTAACGATGTCCGGCTTCCAGTATATGGTAGTACGATGATCGGGCGGTGAGTTTGGCGATACCGTATAGTTTGGAGCGTAAAACTCCCTGATAGCCTGGTAGCCGGTAACCACCAGCGGCGCATAAGCGGTAGAAGATTTGGAAGGATAAGATATTCCTTTCCCTGTTTTGGTAGTGATAATGATAACCCCGTTGTTTTTGCCATACAACGCGCTGGTAGCAGCGGTACGCAATATCTCAATACTTGCCACATCTTCAACGGGTATCCAGTTTAAAGGCGCATCTGCGTCCGAATTCATTTCTATACCATCAAGTATTATCGTCATAGCTTTGGGGCCATTGTCGCCTCCTGCAAAATTATCGGTACGGGTAGAAAAAGGAGTATCATCTACAAATTTTATCCCCATAGCCCGGCCCTGCAAAAATTGCTTCAAAGTCATGGCATATTTCATCTCATCGGCCAGAAAATCTCGTCGGCATTGCCGGGGCCATTACGGTTTGAAGAAAAAGATGGCACTAACGCACTTTTTGATTTAGTTGCCCTGATAGTTACCTGTTTTAACATATGATAGCTATCCATGCGCTGTTTTACCGAATCGGGCAGGTGCGTGTAAGCCGTTTTTAAATAAGATTGATAGTTTGCATCTTCCGGGTACTGTATATTATTAAAAGGGGTAACCCCGTTTAATTCTGTAAGCGAATCAATTTTAACAACCAGCGTATGTTTGTCGCCGTTAGCATGTACCGAGAAACGATTGATAGGGCCAAGCAGTAAGTTATCAAATACAAAACGGCCCTTGGCATTGGTAACCGTATCTATATTTACAAATGTTTTGGTAGCCAATAACGATACGCGAACATTTGCGGCAGGCGAGCCATTACGTAACGTTACCGTGCCGCTTATAGAAAAAGCTTTTTCGGGCTGATAATTGATGACAGGGATGTTGCCCTGTTTCACATCCTCCCACACCATACGGCGCCAGCCCCGGCATAAAATCAAATTATCCAGTTCGGTCATCCGGGCATTATCAAACGCCTCAAAATAATGGTTTGGCCGTTCCACGTAGCCCTTTAATTCGGGGGTAAGCAGCAGGCCCGGTAAAATAGAGGTTTCATTGTCCTTTAATTGCGGTAAGCCCGCCAGGTTAACTACCGATGCCGAAAATGTGCCGTTGCGCATGGTATCAGTTGCTGCACCGGCATTAAGGGTTACACTTACCGGCTGGCGGCTTTTATAACTCTGATTATCCAATTCTGCCGAAAGCGGCAAAGTAGTATGCGTATTCAGGTTAAAGAACAGGCGTTCGCACACCGGTTGCATGTTTTCGTTAAACAGCGTTACCTGTATTATCCCCGGCGGGAAATTATCAAGCGGCAGTTTGGTTAACGACTCGGCGCTGCTGATGACCTTTTGGCCCATGTAAATCACACTGCCCTGCCTTTGCACCAATATGGTTACTTTTTGATTTTTTACCAGCGCTGGTGTAACCTTCAGCGCCATTAATACATTAACAGGGGGTGGGGTATCAGTGTTAATACAAAGCCTTCATTTAACACCTGCGGTAAAGTGGCAGTTTGCTTATTGCCGTTGCCATAAGTTATTACCGCTTTATAAGTTTTGCCCGCCTGCGGTGTTATAAAAAAGCTTCCCATACCTGCATACCCCGATGTAAATTCAACCAGTTTTTCGCCGGTATCATCGGTTATATAACCACTTCCGTCGCCGGCCGTGCCATCAGGCTGCAGTATTTTAAAAGCTACCCTGCTTTGCAATCCGGCCACCATATCGCCGCCCTCGGGCATAAAGCTAATGCTGTTTTCTAAAGGTTTTATGTTAACCGCCAACGCTTTTTGAAAAGGCGAGCCATTTACCGTCATTTTTAAATTGAGTACAGCGGTTTTCAAATCATGGTTTTTGCTGTTGTTAAACTGGATGGTTAGATTGCCGTTGGCATCGGTTACTGCCGAGCCGGACGCCGCGGTTTTGTCCGCGAATGTCAACTCATACTGCACCGGTGTTTTACTAAGCTGTACCCCATTGCCGGCAATTACTTTAACATTAGCCTTTAATTGTTTTGCAACATCGTTATAATTAAACGTGCTTTGTATTACAGCCGGGTCCAGCTGCACACGGCCAATAATAAATGCCTTGTTAAAAAAGTTTCTTCGGGCAGGTTACGCATCCAGTTGGTATAGGCCCGCAAATGATAAGTGCCCTGTTGCAAGGTATCGGCCAGTGTATGTCGCCTATCGCCGTGCCGTGCAGTATCAGCAGTTTGCTGTTACTTACCACTTTATTAGCCGGGTCAATTAAATCAACATACAATATTTTGCTTAACGCCGATAGCTGATTTTGCGCGCCGACAGTAACGTAGCCTTTCAGCCAGATATCGTCGCCCGTAAGGTAATGGGGCTTATCTAAATGCAGGTAAACTTTTTCCTGTTGAAGGGCTGCACCATATTGCTGCAGGTTGTTAAGGAAGCCGGGTTGCTGGGCGAAGCCGGTTTTAACCAATACTATAATAAAATATGCTACAACGGCGATTTTTTTGCTGGCCATAACGGTTAAGGTAAAATGTAAAGCAATATAATTATCCTTTCTGACAACTGGAAGTTTTATCACCCTCAATATGCCGGATCTCAAATTACCGACAAGGGGCGTTCCCCGCCGGTAGAAGCGGGGCCAGGCTTTCCGCTCATACTGCGCAGGCGTTAGGCGCGGTTTCTGCAATTAATAACCGACCTGCAAATCAAACTGCTACTGCTACTTAAAACTGCCACTGCAAAAGGGCCGGTATCCGCTTCAATCCTTAACGTGGGGGCATAACGCTCCAATATGTCATTGCGATCGAAGCGTGGCAATCGCACGCGATAGGTACCTGTATGTAGTATAGGAATCCAACATTCATCTGCTATTACTAACGCGGGTAATAATATAGGCACAGATATCAAATGCTTAGCTTTTTCACCGAGTGCACTACGACATTTCATGTTCAAAAATCTATGTAGAAAGTTGTAAAGAATTAACGACTTTTATATAATTAACAAATTATGGAAAGCCTTACCTTAGAATTAGACCAATTTTTACGTTCTGTTGAAATAAGTAAAACAGATTTTTTTACAACCCTATTAGGCGCAGGAGCATCAGTTAATTCTGGAATTAAATCTGCGAATGACTGCGTTTGGGAATGGAAGCGTGATATTTATTTAACCAAGGGTGCCACAAATTCCCAGTTAAAATTGGACGACCGTTCGGAGCAAGTACGACAAACGATTCAAAGCTGGATTAATAATGAAAATGGGTATCCTATAGAGAACAGCTTATCAGAATATTCTTTTTACATAGAAAAATGTTATCCTATTGAGGATGATCGACGAAAGTATTTCAATAAAATATGCCAAAAAAGGAGCCTTCTATAGGCTATTACTTAATCGCTTTATTACATGAAGCTGGCCTAATTAAATCTGTGTGGACAACAAATTTTGATGATTTATGCCGAGATGCCGCCATTAAAACAAATAATACCGTAATAGATATAAATTTAGATTCTGTAGAGAGGATCATCAGGCCAATGAGTAATGAAGAATTATTATTGGTTAAGCTTCATGGCGATTATAAATATGGCCCTTTGAAAAACACGGATGAGGAACTTTTAAAGCAAGACGAAATTTTCCGAAATCGAATGGTAGACTACCTAAATGATAAGCATTTAATCGTGACGGGATACAGTGGCCGCGACCAATCTGTAATGGATGCCCTTAAAGAAAGCTACAGTAAAAAAGGTTCGGGGCGATTATATTGGTGTGGTTATGGTCATATTGTACCTCAACCGGTTCAAGAACTTTTAGAGTTAGCACGAAAAAATGGCCGAGCAGCATACTACATTCCAACCGACGGGTTTGACAAATTGATGATTAGCCTTGCTAAGGTAGTGTGCTTAAATAACCAACCCCTTACCTTAAAATTTGAAGAGTATCTGAAGGGAGAGAAAAATCTCCTCGTCAGAACGCCTTTTAAAATTGAAAAAGCACGCTTAGTTCTATAATTAAAGGAAATTTATTCCCAATTAAGTTACCTCAAGAAGCTTTTCAATTTAAGTCTGATTTAGCAACTGGGCCACAACCATGGAAAAATATTAAAGACCTTATAAGAAATTATCAAATCGTAGCAGTTCCTTATAAGGGTTACGTTTGGGCCTTAGGGACGCTTAATGAAATAAATATATGCTTCGATGGCCATATAACTGGAACTATTGTTAGGGTGCCAATAAAAGGCTTAAACCTTTGGAGAGATACTGCAATTTACAGTTTGGTGTTGTCTTCACTGACACGTGCTTTATCTTCGGCTCCGTATATGGTCGAATAGCAAAGATTTAATTTGGAAAGAAAATGCTACAACTCAACGTATATTCAAAAATGTTTATTATTCTACTCATGAAGCTATTCGTTTATCTTTAAGTACTGATGGGACACGCCATTTTTTGTCACTTACCCCTGATTTTCGAATTAAAACAACTGACGCTGAACAAAGGATTAGTAAAGAAATAAAGCAGGAGATTGGTCGGAACTATTTTGATAAAATACGGAACAATTTTTTTGACGAATATGTTTTGGGATGGCGTAAATTATTGTTTCCTGGTAAGGGTAATAACTTTTCAATAGAATATCCTGTGCAATCTGCGTCGGGCTTTAACTTTGAAATTTATAGATATCCATTATTTTCCAAAATTTTTAAACCGCAAACTGCCCCTATTCAGTTAAAGGAAGATTTTCCAAAAGCAGTGTTATTTTTTGATGGTCTACAATTGGCCGAACCAGAACTGGAATTTTCGCCTAAGCATGTTGGTATGAATATAACACCTAAGGATTTTCATCCTATGCGTGGCTTGACTAAAAATAATCCTTATGATAGCGTAATGACCGGAGTGTTGTTTGATAATAAAATAAACCTCGCTGTAATTAGTCCCGAGGCGGAATCAAAGGAATTTTCTAACTTTTTGAAACTTGAAGTTGTTAAAACTAGCTCAAACAATGTCAATCAAGATTACTTAATTGACTACCCGTGTTTTTATGATGCTTATGGCGTTAGTTTAAACGTGCCTGAAGTAAATGGGGAAAATTGGTATGTATGCCCTGAACCTACTACTAAGCAGACTTTACAAGAAATGGCGTTCGACTTGCGCGACAAGATAATTAACCGAATTGATCAAAGCCTTAAGAATGAAATAAAGAAAGTATTAGTGATTTACGTGCCTAATAGATGGTTGCCTTACACTTCATTTCATATTGAAAATGAGCATTTTGATCTTCATGACTACGTAAAAGCCTATTGTGCAGAACAGGGTGCCGCTACACAGTTTATTAATGAAGATACGATAAAAAGTGAACTTAGATGTCAGATAAATTGGTGGCTTTCATTAGGGCACCGACCTACTCTCCCACGTTTTACCGCAGTACCATCGGCTCTGGCGGGCTTAACTTCTCTGTTCGGAATGGGAAGAGGTGGACACCGCCGATATAGGCACCTGAAGGTTTTTAATTCATTGTTTAGTCTTGAGTTCTGAGTTATTACTAACTATGGACTATAGACCATCATTTTGGTTTTGTGGACTTATACAACAATGACATATTATTGAAAGAAGTAAGTTTAAGAGAAAACAACAATATTTAGTGTTCGGGTAGTGTATATTGCTATACACCACCCTTAATTACCTGCTATGAGAAAGCTTCGGGCGATTAGTATTACTCGACTATGATGTCACCACCTTTATATCTGTAACCTATCAACGTAGTAGTCTGCTACGACCCTCAATGGAAGTCTCATCTTGTGGCTAGTTTCGCACTTAGATGCTTTCAGCGCTTATCTATTCCCAACGTAGCTACTCTGCAATACAGCTGGCGCCATAACAGATTCACCAGAGGTTAGTCCAACCCGGTCCTCTCGTACTAAGGTCAGCCCCACTCAAACTTCCAACGCCCACAACAGATAGGGACCGAACTGTCTCGCGACGTTCTGAACCCAGCTCGCGTGCCACTTTAATGAGCGAACAGCTCAACCCTTGGGACCTTCTCCAGCCCCAGGATGTGACGAGCCGACATCGAGGTGCCAAACCTCCCCGTCGATATGAGCTCTTGGGGAGATCAGCCTGTTATCCCCAGCGTACCTTTTATCCTTTGAGCGATGGCCCTTCCATGCAGAACCACCGGATCACTATATCCGTCTTTCGACCCTGCTCGGCTTGTCTGCCTCACAGTCAAGCAAGCTTATGCTATTGCACTCCGCGTACGGTTACCAAGCGTACTGAGCTTACCTTTGAAAGCCTCCGTTACCTTTTTGGAGGCGACCACCCCAGTCAAACTACCCGCCAAACAATGTCCCCCTCAATGAAGGGTTAGACACCAAATACAGAAAGGGTGGTATTTCAACGTTGACTAACCGACTCCTAGCGAAGCCGGATCACAGTCTCCCACCTATCCTACACATCCTGTATCCGATATCAATGTTAAGTTGTAGTGAAGGTGCATGGGGTCTTTCCGTCCCGTTGCGGGTAACCGGCGTCTTCACCGATACCACAATTTCACCGAGCTCATGGCTGAGACAGCGCCCAGATCGTTACACCATTCGTGCAGGTCGGAACTTACCCGACAAGGAATTTCGCTACCTTAGGACCGTTATAGTTACGGCCGCCGTTTACCGGGGCTTCGATTCAATGCTTCGCCTTGCGACTAACATCCCCTCTTAACCTTCCGGCACCGGGCAGGTGTCAGGCCATATACGTCATCTTTCGATTTTGCATAGCCATGTGTTTTTGTTAAACAGTCGCCTGGGCCTTTTCACTGCGGCTGACATTGCTGCCAGCGCCCCTTCTCCCGAAGTTACAGGGCCATTTTGCCGAGTTCCTTAGCCATGATTCACTCGAGCACCTTAGGATTCTCTCCTCGACTACCTGTGTCGGTTTACGGTACGGGGTTTTATAACCTGAAGCTTAGCAGGTTTTCTTGGAAGTCTGATTACCTGAACTATCCTCTTACCCGAAGGCTCAAGGTACTATCAGCTTTCAGCAGGAATTGCGTACTTAACTACATCTCCTATACCTACGGCCTTTAACGAACTATTCCGTCAGTTCGCGTCAGTTTCACTACTCCGTCACTGCATCGCAGTTATAAAACGTACTGGAATATTAACCAGTTGTCCATCGGCTACGCCATTCGGCTTCACCTTAGGCCCCGACTAACCCTGATCCGATTAGCGTTGATCAGGAAACCTTAGTCTTTCGGTGGGCGGGTTTCTCTCCCGCCTTATCGTTACTTATGCCTACATTTGCTTTTCTATTCCCTCCACAGTCGGTTATCCTCCTGCTTCACCGCAAATAGAATGCTCCCCTACCAGATGCATTACTGCAAATCCATAGCTTCGGTATACTGCTTAATGCCCGTTTATTATCCATGCCCGATCGCTCGACTAGTGAGCTGTTACGCACTCTTTAAATGAATGGCTGCTTCCAAGCCAACATCCTAGCTGTCTGTGCAATCGGACCTCGTTAGTTCAACTTAGCAGTAATTTGGGGACCTTAGCTGATGGTCTGGGTTCTTTCCCTCTCGGCCATGGACCTTAGCACCCATAGCCTCACTCCAGCGTATATTAATAAGCATTCGGAGTTTGTCTGGATTTGGTAGGATTTGACTCCCCCGCACCCAATCAGTAGCTCTACCTCTTATTAACTCAACCGCCAGGCTGTTCCTAAAAACATTTCGGGGAGTACGAGCTATTTCCCAGTTTGATTAGCCTTTCACCCCTACCCACAGATCATCCGGAAACTTTTCAACGTTTATCGGTTCGGTCCTCCAGTACCTGTTACGGCACCTTCAACCTGTCCATGGGTAGATCACAAGGTTTCGCGTCTACCCCCTCTGACTATACGCCCTATTCAGACTCGCTTTCGCTTCGGATCCGTGTCTTAAACACTTAACCTTGCCAGAGAGGAGTAACTCGTAGGCTCATTATGCAAAAGGCACGCCGTCACAGATTGCTCTGCTCCGACCGCTTGTAAGTACACGGTTTCAGGTTCTATTTCACTCCCCTGTTCGGGGTTCTTTTCACCTTTCCCTCACGGTACTGGTTCACTATCGGTCTCTCAGGAGTATTTAGCCTTACCAGATGGTGCTGGCAGATTCCCACAAGGCGTCTCCGACCTCGCGGTACTCAGGATACCACTATCCTATCATTACTTACCCGTACGCAGCTCTCATGCTCTATGGCCGGGTTTCCCACCCCGTTCCGGTTCATTTTGATATTCATATTGTGGTCCTACAACCCCTGCTATGCCGTAACATAACAGGTTTGGGCTTCTTCCCTTTCGCTCGCCACTACTCAGGAAATCATTATTATTTTCTCTTCCTCTGCTTACTTAGATGTTTCAGTTCAGCAGGTTCGCGCATTTATGCAACTATTCTTCAAATAGTTAGGTTTCCCCATTCAGAAATCTACGGATCAATTCATATTTGCTGATCCCCGTAGCTTATCGCAGCTTATCACGTCTTTCATCGCCTCTGAGAGCCAAGGCATCCCCCGTGTACCCTTTCTTACTTTCTTCTACTATGCCGCCTTTTGCTCGGCATGTATGCTTTTGATTCTTGTTGTGTCCGTTCCGATCGTACCGAAGTACTCCCTTCACAGAGCCCCAACAGTCCTCTATACTGTTGTCTTCTCTTTATTTACTTCTTCCAATATGTCAAAGAACGTTCGTATTACATCTGGCATTGCGCCGTCTGATAGATACTTGGTGGAGAATAACGGATTCGAACCGTTGACCCCCTGCGTGCAAGGCAGGTGCTCTAGCCAGCTGAGCTAATCCCCGAAAATGATTCATTGTAGTCCCGAGCAGATTTGAACTGCTGACCCCTACATTATCAGTGTAGTGCTCTAACCAAGCTGAGCTACAGGACTGTTTTGGGATTTACGATTGTAGATTTCAGATTTACGATTTTTCCGTCTCCGCTAATAATCGTAATTCGTAAATCGTAATTCGTAATTACCTCACAATCTTGTATCCCAGATGTTATCGCCACACTAATGGCTTCATCTTTGGGTTTACGTTTAATAGAGTATTGAGATGGGAGATTTGAGTATTGAGATCGATTTGCATCGGTTGTCTCACGTCTCATATCTAACGTCTCACATCTATTTTAGAAAATAATCATGCAGTAAGCAGTTTTGCACTACTTTAAAAGGAGGTAAGGTATTGCTCCAGAAAGGAGGTATTCCAGCCACACCTTCCGGTACGGCTACCTTGTTACGACTTAGCCCCAGTTACCGACTTTACCCTAGGACGCTCCTTGCGGTTACGCACTTCAGGCACTTCCAGCTTCCATGGCTTGACGGGCGGTGTGTACAAGGCCCGGGAACGTATTCACCGCATCATTGCTGATATGCGATTACTAGCGAATCCAACTTCACGGGGTCGAGTTGCAGACCCCGATCCGAACTGTGATCAGCTTTGTGAGATTGGCATCCTGTTGCCGTGGTAGCTGCCCTCTGTACTGACCATTGTAGCACGTGTGTAGCCCCGGACGTAAGGGCCATGATGACTTGACGTCGTCCCCTCCTTCCTCTCTATTTGCATAGGCAGTCTGTTTAGAGTCCCCATCATTACATGCTGGCAACTAAACATAGGGGTTGCGCTCGTTGCGGGACTTAACCCAACACCTCACGGCACGAGCTGACGACAGCCATGCAGCACCTAGTTTCGTGTCCCGAAGGACTAAAGCGTCTCTGCTTTATTCACTAACTTTCAAGCCCGGGTAAGGTTCCTCGCGTATCATCGAATTAAACCACATGCTCCTCCGCTTGTGCGGGCCCCCGTCAATTCCTTTGAGTTTCACCCTTGCGGGCGTACTCCCCGTGTGGAATACTTAACGCTTTCGCTTAGACGCTGACCGTATATCGCCAACATCGAGTATTCATCGTTTAGGGCGTGGACTACCGGGGTATCTAATCCTGTTTGATCCCCACGCTTTCGTGCCTCAGTGTCAATAAAACCATAGTAAGCTGCCTTCGCAATTGGTGTTCTGTGACATATCTATGCATTTCACCGCTACTTGTCACATTCCGCCTACCTCTAGTTCATTCAAGCCCATCAGTATCAAGGGCACTGCGATAGTTAAGCTACCGTCTTTCACCCCTGACTTAACAGGCCACCTACGCACCCTTTAAACCCAATAAATCCGGATAACGCTTGGATCCTCCGTATTACCGCGGCTGCTGGCACGGAGTTAGCCGATCCTTATTCTCAGAGTACATTCAGCTCTCTACACGTAGAGAGGTTTATTCCCCTGCAAAAGCAGTTTACAACCCGTAGGGCCGTCTTCCTGCACGCGGCATGGCTGGTTCAGACTTCCGTCCATTGACCAATATTCCTTACTGCTGCCTCCCGTAGGAGTCTGGTCCGTGTCTCAGTACCAGTGTGGGGGCCATCCTCTCAGATCCCCTAAACATCGTAGCCTTGGTAAGCCGTTACCTTACCAACTAGCTAATGTTCCGCATGCCCATCCATATCCTATAAATATTTGATTATTAAATGATGCCATTCAATAATGTTATGCGGTCTTAATCTCTCTTTCGAGAGGCTATCCCCCTGATATGGGTAGGTTACATACGTGTTACGCACCCGTGCGCCACTCTCATGGAAAGCAAGCTCTCCAATCCCGTCCGACTTGCATGTATTAGGCCTGCCGCTAGCGTTCATCCTGAGCCAGGATCAAACTCTCCATTGTAAAATGTTATGTTTGATTGCTCTGACCCCATTTATAAATTAAATAGAATCTGTTAATCTGTATTATATATCTTTATACAATACCTTAACCTTATTCCTCTTTTTCTCGCAAACCGTTCGTTAGTTTTCTGTTTTGAGCCTTGAGTGATGAGTTATTGCTAACACCCCGCCCTTAACTTTCAAAACGCAACCTCCTTACGGCCCGCTTTACTACATGATTTTCTATTTCCTAAAAGAACTTTATCGATATCACTGTCGCAGTGAATCTTTATTATGTTTCTCATCTTACGATGATGACTTTTTCTGTTTTTTAAATCCCGGAAATTGCTTCCGTTCTTTTGCCTTTCGGCTTCCCCGTTTTGGGACTGCAAAGGTAGAAACCTTTTTCATCTTTACCAAAATTATTTTAAAATATTTTTGGAGGGTTTTTCAATATGTTTTAGAACATTCCGCTACTTCGTTTGCGGGTTGCAAAGGTACATTTTAAATCGATATCTGCAAAGTGTTATTTCACTTTTTTAATATTTATTTTCATCCCTTACTTTTCAAAAAACAACCGCCCTTTTTGATTGAGCGGGTTGCAAATGTAGGAAGAATCCGCCGTCTGGCAAAGAAATTCTTCGCTTTTTTCAACAATGTTTATAACCTATTGAAAAACAGGCGATATAAATTACGTTTACACTCAAACAATTGGACAATTTTAGATTTTGTATATTTGAAATCACATGCAAAACCATCAATTTCCTGCTAATTTTCTTGATTCGTTAAACAATGAGCCCGGCTTTGACCGCGAAAATTTTGTTGAAATACATCAAATTAATTCGTCTCCGACATCAATTCGCACCAATCCTTTTAAAAAATCGGTACAAAAAACCGGCAAACAGGTGCCCCTGGTGTGCCGATGGCCTTTATTTAGACGTGCGACCATCGTTTACTTTCGACCCGCTTTTTCATGCCGGTTGTTATTATGTACAGGAGGCATCGTCCATGTTTATCGCCCACATATTAAAACATATCAAACCGACCGACCCTGTAAAAGTATTGGACCTATGCGCCGCGCCGGGTGGTAAAAGCACGCTGCTTAATTCGGCCATGACCGCTGATGACCTGTTGGTAGCCAACGAAATTATTAAAACGCGAGTACCCATACTGGCTGATAACCTGAGCCGGTGGGGTACAGCCAACACTATAGTAACTAATAACGACCCTAAAGACTTTAACCGCCTGACCGGTTTCTTTGATATTATATTAGTTGACGCGCCCTGCTCCGGATCGGGCATGTTTAGGAAAGACCCAGCAGCTATGGACGAATGGAGCGAGGCAAACGTAAGCCTTTGCCACCAACGCCGGGAGCGCATACTGGCTGATGTTTACCCTGCGCTGGCAGAGGACGGATACCTTATATATAGTACTTGCTCCTACTCGCACCAGAAAACGAAGATATATTGGATTGGCTTTGCACCGAATTTGAATTGGAAACCGTGCGCATACCTATTAATAAGGAGTGGGGTATTGTTGAAACGCAGTCGCCGGCTAAACAAGCCTGGGATACCGGTTTTATCCGGGCAAGGTTAAGGGCGAGGGATTGTTTGCATCAGTACTTAAAAAGAAGGAAAGCAGTGGCACGTTGTTATCCTTTAAAAATAATCGTAACCAAAAAGTTGATAATACGGGGTTAGAAGTGGTGAAAGCATATATTGATAACCCTGCCAGCTATTACTTTTTTAAAGTGAACGATGATTGGCTGGCTATAAACAATCAACATCGCGAAAGCCTGAATTTATTACAGCACCATTTATATATTAAAAAATCGGGCGTGCGGATTGGTAAGCTGGCGGGGCGCGATTTGATACCCGACCATGAGTTGGCCTTAAGTACTATAGTTAATAAAGATGCAGTATTGCAAACGGAGTTGAGTTATGATGATGCTATACTGTATTTACGCCGTGAGAATTTGAATATTGATACTGATAAAAAGGCTGGAGTTTGATGACTTACCGGGGTGAGGCTTTAGGGTGGGCAAAGTTATTACCAAACAGGGTGAATAATTATTATCCTAAAGAGTTGAGGATTTTAGCCCCCGGCCCTCTAAAGGGGGGAGAATAACTACTCCCACCTTATACTAACTGTACTATCACCTTTTAAAGTAAACTCAATATCGCCTTTGATTACTTTGCCTGTTAACTGTTCCTGCTTTCCCCCGCCTTTTTGGGTTACGGTAAATTGAGGCAGTTTAGCTTTATCTTTTTTAACGATACGCATACGGCAAGTCATACGGCTATCACCACGGACATCAAATGTGAAGGTTTTGCCACGCATGGTGTATTTTGAGGTTGGGTAATCAACAAAAATTAAAAACGCCTCGTCGCCTACCTTTAAATAATGCCTTGGTACAATACCAAAAGCCACCCCTGCACCATAAACCTCCTGGCCAACCTCGCCTGATTTTTCCCAGCCGTCATGAATGTCTTCCAGCGCTATCCACATGTTAGGGTCAACCCGGCCCATCTTAACCTCTTCAGACAACATCTCTTTAGGCAGCATCGGCGGATAATAATAGGCTGCACGATCAACGATAAAGCGGGTAAACTCGGCTAATAAAAGAGACACCGATGCAGGCAGGTCTTCATCCGCCGCGAGTTGAAGATAATTATGCAGGCAAGCAAATACTTCTGCTTCTTCATAAGCAGCGGTATAAGGGGCGTCGCTTAACGGGTATACGGCAAAAAATGTACTATAATGCTTGGCGTAGCCATAATTGCAATCCCATATCTGCATGTTGCGGAAAATATTCACAAGACATAAAATGCTTAGGTCCAGGGACACCTTATCTTTTGTTATGTTCCACAACCGTATCATAGCTTTTGCAGCTAAAGCGGTATTATTGGCCTGGTAAAACAACTCAAACCCAAGGCCCAGTAAACTTTTAGCAGCTTTTTTAGCTTCGTTTAAATAGCGGTCGTCCTTGGTAATATCCCGGCATGTAGCATAACAAAGGCATACAAACCGGCTACGTCGCCTTCGCCACCCTTGCCGGGCTGTTTTTCCCCTTTTAAAATTTCAAGGGTTTTCATATCATAAAATACCGGCCATTTATATTTAAAGTGATGTGCAACCTTAATCATGTACTCAAGCGAATCCATAAACAACTGCTTGCAAGTTTCATTACCTTCAAGCGCCATCCGCGCCAGGTTAACCATAGGGTGGTGCAAGTACCGGCATCCATTACATAAGGCTTTAACTGCTCTTCTGATCCATCCAGTTTATCCAGTGTGCGGGCAGCCAGCGGTTAATGGAGCCTATCTCTTCGTCATAAAAAGCACTTAAGCCATCAAGTATTTTTTTAATAGCCGGAACATCCTCCCCGCTCCACAAGCTGTATTCATGCATTGGCAATAACACAGCCAACTGCACCATAATTTCGGGCGGGGTGGCGTAGTCTGACACGTAAGCATTTAAATAATCATGCCCGCCAAAGTGCGCCCAGCAGCCATGGCTATTTTCCAGATCATTTAACCCTTTATCTAAAATATCCGGCCAGTTTTGATATTTAGTTGCAGGCAATGGTAACTGCGGGTATATAGCACCCAGCAGATCCATAAACTGGCGCGCCATTTTTAATTCATCGGCAGGTATTTCTTCGCTAAGCGCAACGTAGGCATCATTTATCACAAATTCTTCGCCGGCAGGAAGCGGTTTCTTAATCGACGGTGGTAATGCAAAACCTATTTCGGGCCATTGACCGCCAACAGTATCGGCGGCGGATGTTTCAGTTTCGTGGCAATAGTCGGCCAAAGGTTGGTTAAGTTCTGCATGTAAAACACCGAGCCTGACTTTGGCTCATCCAAACTGAAATAGATAAAGCCCGTACGGGTACCAAACTGGCTGGCATGAATTGTTCCTTTGGGGTGCGCGGTTTTGCCGTCATTATTCAATGGAATAATATCACGTGGCCAAAAAGGAATAAATAGTGGTGTAGCTGGTGTAAGTGTTGTTGTATAACTAAACACCGGGGTTTGCTGGTCGGAGAAATTTATTTTAATAGTATAGTCGCCAATTATTGCTTTTATATAAAAGGTGATGTAGGTGTCTTTTTTCACCACTCGTTTAATGCGCATATCGTCATTAGGTGCGTATGCCGCTCGAAATGCTATGCGCCCTCCTCCCGGCCAGGTAACAATAATCCAAATTGAAGCGCCTACGTTATGGACGTCAAACTTATATTTCTTTATCTCTTTTTTATAGATCGATGGCAGATCCTGATCATTAAAAATATCAGCAGTTGTTGCTGCCCGGGGCGATATTCCATTTTTCATAGTAGTGATAGTAGTGAGTTTTTCCTATTATAAAATGCTGCAAACCAAGTATTGTTTCAACAACCTAAAAGAATAATTAAAAAAATTTCGCAAAACTTATTGCTCCGCAAGGCTGTTTACGCAGTATATATTTTATAATAGTATACGGTATGCCAGATATAGCCAAACGTTTCCCCGAAAACCCTTTACTATCACCTATAGATTTAAAGTGCAGCGAAGACGGCCTGCAAATTATCTGCCTGCTAAACCCGGGCGTATTTACGTTTGAGGGCAAAACCGGCTAATTGTGCGCGTGGCCGAAAACGCGGTGCAAAAAGAAGGTTCGATATTCTTCCCGATAATAAATGAACTGGGTAAAGTTGAAATAATGGAATTACCGTCTGAACACCCGGAATTGATAACTACTGATCCGCGGGTTATAAGGTATATGGGGCTGGACTATTTAACCACCCTATCGCACCTGCGGTTGCTTTGCAGCGATAACGGCGTGCATTTTTATGAGCCAGAGGGCTACGGATCGTTATTTGGCACAGGGAAATTAGAAGCATTTGGTATTGAAGATTGCCGGGTGACATTTTTAGAAGGGAAATACTACCTGACATTTACCGCCGTATCAAGTAATGGCGTAGGCGTAGGTATGCGCACTACTACCGACTGGAAAACATTCGAGAACCACGGCATGATCATCCCGCCGCATAATAAGGACTGCGCTATTTTTGAGGAGAGGATAAACGGACTGTATTATTGCCTGCACCGCCCAAGCAGTGTGGATATTGGCGGTAATTATATCTGGCTGGCACAATCGCCAGACGGGGTGCACTGGGGCAATCATAAATGTTTGATAAAAACCCGCAAAGATAACTGGGACTGCCAGCGTGTAGGTGCCGGCGCCGCGCCCATTAAAACCGAAAAGGGCTGGCTGGAAATTTATCACGGCGCCAACCACGACCATCAATATTGCCGGGCGCTTTCCTGTTAGATCTAAACGATCCTTCAAAAGTTATTGCCCGTACGGATGAACCAATTATGATACCTACCGAGCAATATGAGCTAAGCGGTTTCTTTGGCAACGTAGTATTTACCAATGGCCATATTGTAGATGGCGATACGGTTACTATATATTATGGTGCCAGCGATGAGTTTGTTTGCGGAGCGAGGTTTTCTATTCAAGAGATATTTGGGGCGTTGGGGGTGTAAAGTATTGTATATTTTAAAGTTTGATTTTATATCCCTTTAAACACTCTTCAACGTTTTTATAGATAGTGTATTTGTAATCAGGAAAAATAAATTTGTCTTTATCTGCTTTGATAGGTTGATAAATACCATTTGTCAGGTAGTTTTCCTGTCCGATAACTTTAAAACTACGGTCAAAATATTTTGAATAGAAGTCAGATACTGCGCCGCCCGATATAGCTTCGTCGGCAGTAGTGATCAATTCTCTCCTATCAAAAGCAAACGTCTTATTGTCTTCATCAAAATAATGCTCGTAGATAAATTCAGCATTAATATTATCGTCGTATAGTATTTTAGCGATACAAACGATTTTTCCAATGCTATCCCGCACCACGTTATAAAGGCATTGTGTGTTGTCTGGTTTTTGAAAGCTAATTATTTTCATTGGCGCTTTGCTGCCGGGAGTGTCGGCAAAAACGCTTACCCTGCTTTGGCGCGAAAATCTATACCTATGTATGTCTGTTTTCTTTTTTTTCAGCGTAGTCAAATCGTCTTGAAAAAGCAAAAGAAGAATTATCAGCGATAAGGCTTTCATATCTAAATATAGACAAAAAAGCAAATGACGCAAAGCATTGCGTCTCTACAACTAATCTCTAATTAACAAATCACTAATCTCTGCCGAAGGCTAATACTCCCCTATACTCAACAATACCAACGTACAAGCATACTGCGTTTCAATCCCATCGGCATCAGCCAGGCGCTGCAGTTCGCTATTTTCCGTTCCGGGGTTAAATATGATGCGCTTTGGCTTAGTGGCTAAAATATAATCATACAATGGTGGCTGGTTTTGCGGGCCAACATATAAGGTAATAGTATCAATATCACTATAGATCTTTTCGGGTTTCTCAATTGGCACACCGGCTACCTCTCCGCTTTTTAGGCCTACATTAACTATAGTATGGCCGTGGCTAACCAACCGGTGTGCCGCCGGGTAAGCATAGCGGCCCGAATTTGGGGTGGCGCCAAGTATCAAAGTTTTTTTATCAGACATAATGTTTGGCCTCACCTAAATCCTCTCCAAATGACAGGACTTTCCTATCTCTTTGAATTTTTTAAAAGCCCCTCTCCTTTGGAGAGGGGTTGGAGTGAGGCCTAAAGTCATTCAAATATTGCGCCAAGGTGTAATATTTCAGCGTTTTGACAGTCAAAATAGCATCACAATAAAATAATTAAAAAATTTAAAATGTTTTTAAACGTGAATCGTCTTTACCTTTAAACAAGTAATAAATTGATAACAGCATTAATGCCCGAAGAAAGAGAAAGCCACATCATAAGCACCATAAAGGCTTATGGTAAAAATTTGCTTGGCTTTATCCGTAAGCGGGTTAAGAGTGATGCTGATGCCGAAGATATCCTGCAGGATGTATGGTACCAGTTTAGCAACCTGGTAAATTCTGAACCAATTGAGCAGACAGGCGCCTGGCTGTATAAAGTGGCAAGGAACAAGATCACCGATAAGCATAAAAAGAAATCAGAAACTTTACTTGACGACCTGTTTGGCAGCGATGACGAAAGTGACGATGATACATCAAGCTTTAAGGACCTGCTGATGCCCGAAGAAAGCACCCCTGAAACAGCGTACATGCGCAATATTTTTTGGGAGCAATTGTTCAGCGCGCTGGATGAGTTGCCCGAAGAGCAAAAGCAGGTATTTATATGGCAGGAAATGGACGATATGACCTTCCGGGAAATATCAGAATTGACGGGAGTAAACGTAAACACACTGGTATCGCGCAAGCGCTACGCGGTACTGCATCTGCGCGACAGGTTACAACAGTTATACAAAGAGATTACACAATATTAAATTTTAAAGACATGAAACAATTTTTTTACAAAGGGCGGTTTATTTTTATACCCATTGCGGTAGCCGCTTTTCTTTCACTTATCAGCTTTGCAGTAATGCAGCTATGGAATGATTTATTGCCTGATATTTTACACGTTGCCACAATTACTTTCTGGCAGGCCATGGGCATATTTATATTATGCAAAATACTGTTTGGCTTTGGTAAGGGCGGCCGCGGCCGTAACCCATGGGGAGGTAACCCGTGGGGCGGCAACCCCCGGATGCGCAATAAAATGCAGGAACGCTTTAAAAGCATGACACCCGAAGAAAAAGAAAAATTTAAACAAAAAATGCGCGACCGCGCCAATTGCGGCCCCCGGGGCGCGGACATGGCCATGATGCTTTTAACCAGGGAATGGGACGGGTTTGAAGCCGAAAGTGCAAAACAGAACATGAATAATTAGTAGCAGCGGCAGTTGCAGGCACAGTATTAAGGCTGCAACCTGCAACTGCAGCTTTTAAAAAACAACCTACACTATTATGGACATACTGATATTCTCAACAAGTGTAAACAAACCCGAGGACGTTGAACAGGTGCAACCGATATTAACTTCGGTGCAGGCTATTGAAGACTGGAACTTCGACCTCGAAGATTGCGATAACATCCTGCGCGTAGTATCGAATGATCTGCCGCCAAAATATATTGAATCGTTATTAAATAACGCGGGGTTTAAGTGCGAGGAGTTGGCTTATTAAGCCCCTAACCCCTGAAGGGGAACAATGTGACGCAGATAATTAAAGAAGAGTTACCCAATAATTGCCCTAACTAACAACGCTACCTGCGCGGCATGATAGATCTGGTGCTGGATAAAACCGTAAAGCAGCTCTTTATACGTTGTAACAGGTGCGTCTTTACGTTCATCAATAATGGGTTCATCCCATTTATCTTCGGGGAAATCGCGGATGGTTTTGATCAGGTTAACGTTAACCAGTTTCAGATCCTCTATCCATAGCTGCCATTTATTTTCGTCCGGATCGCCGGGATGCGGCCAGTTGCCGCTAACCGGTAACGAGGCCGGTTTTTCATTAAGGCGGTCCATCACCTCTTCGGTCCAGCTTACCATGTGCAGCAATATTTCGGCAATAGTATGCGCATGGCCAACCCGCTCATAAGTACTTTCAAAAGTTACTTTGTCCAGAATGCTGTATATCGGATCGCCATACCGGGGCTCGCCCGATAGGGTGTTTTCTACTTCATGGATTAGCTTTTCGTTTGTTGTCATATCCTGTTAAATTATCTTCGCTGCCGCCACCGCGCAATTTATCCCGTCAATAGCCGCAGAAATTATGCCACCGGCATAGCCCGCACCTTCGCCGCATGGGAACAATCCCGCTATCTGCGGATGCTGATAAGTTTCCCTGTCCCTTGGTATTTTTATCGGTGATGAAGTACGCGACTCTACACCTACCAGTATTGCTTCATTAGTATAATAACCCTTCATCTTTTTACCGAACATCGGCAAGGCATTACGTAGCCTGTCATTTATCCAGTCGGGCAGTACCTCTTTAAGCTCCACGCTTTTAGTGCCGGGCAGGTACGAATTTTCGGGCAGATCAATTGATAGTTTCCCGTTTACAAAGTCCACCATCCGCTGCGCGGGGGCTACCAGCTTGCCACCGCCGGCTTTAAAAGCAAGTTGCTCAATGCTATGCTGAAAGTTCAGCATCTTAAACGGATCAGCATCGTCCCCTTTAACATCGTCCATATTGATCTGTACCACCGTGCCCGAGTTGGCGAAAGGATTGTTCCGTTTTGATGGACTCCAGCCATTCACTACAATTTCGTCAGCTTCCGTAGCGCAGGGAGCAATAATACCACCAGGGGCACATGCAGAAGGAGAATACCCCCGGCCATCAACCTGCTCAACCAGGTTATAATAAGATGGCGGCAATGCCTCGTCCCGAACTTCACAGTGGTATTGCGCACGATCAATTATTTCCTGCGGATGCTCAATGCGCACACCCAGTGCGAAAGGCTTGGCTTCGATCAGTATATTTTGGCAGCGCAGCATTTCAAACACATCCCGCGCCGAGTGGCCTGTGGCCAGTATAACTGCACGGGATTTAAGTGTCTCGCCTGAGGATAGCTTTACACCTTCTATCTTATCAAACTGCACCAGTAGTTCTGTTACTTTGGCATCGAATATCACTTCGCCACCGGCGTTCAGTATCGTTTCGCGGATGGCAGTAATGATCTGCGGCAGCTTATTAGTGCCTATATGCGGCCGGGCATCAACCAGTATATCACCGGTAGCGCCGTGAGCCACGAAGATTTTTAGCACGGCGTTCACATCACCACGCTTGGTGCTGCGGGTATACAGCTTACCATCCGAGTACGTACCAGCCCCACCCTCACCAAAGCAGTAGTTGCTTTCGGGGTTAACCAAGCCCTGTTTATTGATATTAGCCAAATCGCGGCGGCGGTCTTTTACGGCTTTGCCGCGCTCTAAAACGATAGGTTTCATACCCATTTGTATACATTGTAAGGCGGCAAACAACCCGGCCGGACCGGCGCCTACTATAATAACCGGTTTAGCATCTTTAACATTGGGATATTGTTGGGTATAAGTTTCAGGGTAATGTACCTCATCTACATAAACCCTTACCTGCATGCGGTACACCACACGACGGCCCCGCGCATCGATGCTGCGTTTAAGTAGCTGTACCCGGGTGATCTTTTGTGATGATATATTTAAAGCTAATGCAGATAAACGCTTTAAAACCTCCTGGTCATCCTGCTGCCCCGGTAAGCATACTATTTCTATTTCTTTGGTCATGGTGCTGCCCGGTTTTTATCCGGGGATGGTACAAAGATAACAGGATTTGTAAAGATGCAATACGTGCGTTTTTTGCGAGTGCGTTAACCACACAATTTACCACTGGTTTTGTTTATGGCTTATGGCTACACCACAACGGGCCGACTGGCGCTTCCGTCTGCACGAAATTATTTACGAATCAAATACAAGGGCGGGGAAAGCTTTTGATGTCGGGCTATTGTTCGCCATCTTCACAAGTATTATTGTGGTAATGCTGGATAGCGTACAAAGTTTGCATGGGCGTTACGGAGGATTGTTTAGCGGGTTGGAGTGGTTTTATACCGGCTTGTTTACGGTAGAATATATTTTACGGTTAATAAGCATCCGGAAACCCCGGCGGTATGTATTTAGTTTACTGGGCGTTATTGATTTGGTGGCGCTGATACCAACTTACCTGGGGTTTTTCTTCTCGGGTGCGCAGTCGCTGCTGGTATTTCGTGCGTTGCGCCTGCTGCGCGTTTTCCGGATCTTCAAGTTGGGTGAATTTCTGACAGAGATCAATTTCCGGCCACCGCGCTCCGGGGCAGCCTCCGTAAGATCAGCATCTTCCTGCTTACGGTGCTGACGTTGACGGTTATACTCGGCTCCATCATGTACCGGGTCGAGAATCGCGAGAACGGTTTTTCCAACATACCGGAGAGTGTTTACTGGGCTATTGTTACGATAACCACCGTGGGCTATGGGGACATTTCGCCGGTAACACCGATGGGCAAGTTTGTAGCATCAGTGGTAATGCTCATCGGTTACGCTATCATCGCTGTGCCCACCGGTATCATCACACATGATATCGCGCTGGCGGCTTACCAGAAAAAAAAGGATTTGTCCGAATCGTGCCCGGGTTGCGGGCGGGAAGGGCACGACAGCGACGCATTGTTTTGCAAATATTGCGGCACATCTCTGCTAACTACAATTGACGGGTAACATTTGCCTCGGCTACAATAACTCGTAAGATTCGCGCAGGTAAACAAACAACGCCGGCCTCAAATCATCCAGCACAGATATGCGGATATGGTTCTCAAACTTATTACCCACAGCCACACTTTTAACCACCGGTTTTTCCGGGTGCGATACTTTCGAATAAAACTTGATATCCAGCTCTTTTTCATCGGCCTAATAACCAGGAACACCCATCGCCGGGTAAAGACAATACAATTTGGCGTTGTACCAACCAGTACGCCGTCCCAGTCGGCCACCTCTGCCAGTATCTTATCAAATACAAGCACCAACTCGGCGGGGCGCCCGTCAAAAAGGCTGTCCACGCTTACCCGCGCGCAATAATGCCGCTGCTGTGGCCGGGGTAGTTCGCGATCGCATTTGGGGCAGGTCCAGCTCATACATTCTTTAACCGTAAATATAATGAACTGTTTTTTACAGTTAGGTAAGATTGTGGTAAGCCCGTTGTATTGCAATCAATTGTTAACCGTCTGCATTATTCCCGGCGAATGCTTTTTACCGGGTCGGCTATTGCTGCTTTTATAGCACGGAAACTTACGGTGACAAGCGCTATCAATATGGCTATAACGCCGGCAAGAGCAAAAATAGTCCGGGTGATGGTAATGCGGTAAGTGAAGTCCTGTAGCCATTTATTCATGGCCCATGAGGCAATTGGGGTAGCTATGACGATAGCGATGCCAACCAGCACCAAAAATTCTCGGGTAAGCAACTGCACAATGCTGGTTATACTGGCGCCAAGCACCTTGCGGATTCCAATTTCTTTGGAGCGGTTCTCGGCCATATAGGCAGCCAGGCCAAACAGGCCAAGGCATGAGATCAATATAGTAAGGCTGGCAAACGCCGCCGCCAGCGTTGCGGTTTGCCGCTGGTCGCTAAATTTCTGCTCGTACTCTTTATCTACAAATTTATAATCGAACGGGTAGGCTGGATTATATTTTTTAAACACCTTGCCGGCAAGCAGTAACGCCTTCGCTGTGCTTATACGGGAATTAAGCCTTACAACCATATTATATGTCCAGTTGTTCCACCCAAAAACTATCATGGGCTGTACATTTTGGTAGGGCGAGTTAAGTATTAAATCCTTAAATATGCCTACCACAGTTAATTTGCGGTTGCTATTAGTGGTGATGACCATACCTACCGGGTTTTTGACGCCCATAGTTTTTATAGCGCTCTCATTCAGCATACATGAAGCGCTGTCAGCCGGATACGCGGCTAGGTTAATATCCCGGCCGGCCAGCATTTTTAGGTGCATGGTTTTGGCAAAGTCGCCGGTGGTGCTAAAGCGCGAAAAATTAGTACGTTCCAGTTCGGGGTTCATTCCCGCCCATTTAAAGCCTCCAGAGTTTGCGCCATCGATAGTAATATTCAGGCTGGTTTTACAGGCAGCTTCGGCGGCGCCGGTACTAACCAACTCATTTCGTATCAGGTCGAAATTCTTACGGATATCACCCTCTATAGCCAATTCTATAAGGTTGTCGCGGTTATAGCCTGCATCGCGGCTTTGCGCAAAGTTTATCTGGCGGTACACCACTATTGTTGCCACTACCAACACCGGGGCCACTGTAAACTGCGTTACCACTAATATTTTACGGGGCGTAAAAGCTTGTGTGGCGTTTTTAAATGCCCCCTTTAACGCTTTCACGGGTTTAAAGGCCGAAAGAAATAACGCGGGATAACTGCCGGCCAATATCCCGGTAAAAACAATAAACGCAAGTAAAGCCGGTAACAGGTATGGATTGGCGTAATTTAACACCATTTTTTTTTTTGTGTGACCTGGTTAAGCGCAGGCAGCAGCAACTGCACCAACACCAAAGCCAGGCACCCGGCCATAAAAGCAATAAGGATAGACTCGGTAAGAAACTGTCTGATAAGTGCGCCGCGGCGGGCACCCATTACTTTACGCACACCTACTTCTTTAGCTCGTTTTTCGCTGCGGGCGGTGCTCAGGTTCATAAAGTTAATGCAGGCAATAAGCAGGATAAGCCCGGCAATAACCGCCAGCAAACGCACAACTTCTATACGGCCACCAACGATTTTACCATTTTCAAAACGCGAGTATAAACGCCATTTGTTGATCGGGTGCAAAAAGATCTCTGCCTCTGTTAACGGCGCTCTTTTTAATATGGTGTTCTTTATTTTTTGATTTACCTTGTCAATAGACTGGTGCGGCTGTAGTTGTACGTAGGTACTATAACTATAATTACCCCACGAACCGTCTGTATAATATTTTTCATTATTAGCGAGCGAGCGCAGGTATTCAAAATCAAATTGCGTGTTGTTAGGCAGATCCTTTAGTACGCCGCTTATCTTGTAGCTGTCTTTACTGTCCACACGGATCAATTTGCCGAGAGGGTCGGTATCGCCGAATAATTTTTTTGCAAGCTTTTCGGTTACAACTATATTACCCGCATCATCCAACGCATGCGCGTTGTTGCCTTTTAGCAACGGGAAGCTGAACATCTTTAAGAAGGCTTTATCCACATCATGACCGGTAGCCTTTAATGAACGCTCGCCACTGCTAAACAGTAGCGTATTGGGCCAGTAAACGCGGGCAGCGTATTTAACTTCGGGATAATCACTCACCAAAGCGGCCGCAACCGGAGACGAGGTGATATCCCATACATTGGTTTGGCCTTTGTAGGAGACCCGGTTGTAAACCTTATAAAGTTCGTTTTTATTCGTATGAAAATCATCATAGGTCACCTCGTTTTCTATCCAGGCGAAAATAAGCATCGCACCTGCCATACCCACGGCCAGCCCAAGTATATTTAGCAATGAAAAACCTTTGCTGACGCTCAGGTTACGCCAGGCTATTTTTAGATAATTTTTGAACATATGTTAAGCTTTAGCTAAACTAAAGCAAAAGTATGCCAAAAAATTAAATTACTGATAGTCAATTATTTGATTGCTATACTACGACAGTAACTGTTCGTTTGCGTACAGTCGTGTTCGTGATCGTTACAATAGCTCATGTTAGGCATTAAATATCCCAGTAGCTAAGAGCAGCATTCCAGCTCGTATTTCTACCGGCGAACAGAAATCCTCCAGCTTAATGGGTTAATTTACTAAGCTTTATGCCCCTGCTCTTCCGGCTGGCTACAATGCGTTGGCGGTGCTTTATGCCCCAATCTTTAAGCTCAAGTAACACTCTATCTAACGACTGGCTATACGGGGTTAACTGATACGTAATGGTTACAGGCGTTGTGGAAAATACATTACGCACCACAAATTCATTTAACTCCAATTCCTTTAACTCCTTAGTTAATATCTTAGGGGTAATATCGCCCAGCGATCGTTGAATGTCTTTGAAACGCATCGGCCCGCCCGAAAGGCTGAAAATTAACGGTAACTTCCATTTACCATTTAAAACATACAAGGCATCCCTGATGCCTGTCACGCCTGCGGTACAGCTTTGTTTATCATGCACTATCTCGCTTTGTGTTTCAGTATCCATCGCTACTATATCCATGTTGCAAAGATAAGCAGTATCCTAAATGATACCGGTATCCTTTGGGATAGTAATATCTTTTGAAAGACGGGCTGGCTACGTTTGCCTTGTTAAAATAAAAACAAGTACAACATGAAAAAGATCCTTCATATCATCTCAAGCCCCAAAGGCGAAAATTCATTTAGCGTTAAACTGGGCAATGCAATTGTCAATAAAATCACAGCCGCTAATCCGGGCAGTACCGTCCGGGTTAAAGACCTTACTAAAAACCCTTTTCCGCACCTGGAAGAAGCCACACTCAATGCTTTTTCACCCCCGCAGAAAATCACACCCCTGAAAACAAGGAGGCCCTTAAAAATTCCGACCAGGCTATCGCCGAAATTAACGACGCGGACGTTATTGTAATTGGCGCCCCCTTATGGAACTTTGGCATTCCGTCGGTATTGAAAGCCTGGGTTGATCATATCTCGCGGGCCAACGTTACCTTCAAATACAGCGAAGCGGGCGCCGAAGGTTTGATAAAAAACAAGGTTGTTTATATCGCTATGGCATCCGGAGGTATTTATTCAAGCGGCCCTTTCCGGGCGTTCGATTTTGTGTCGACTTATTTAAAAGGTTTGTTAGGCTTTTTAGGGATGACCGATCTAACCATATTCCGTGCAGAGGGTTTAGCTTATCCCGGCCAGGCTGAAACAGCCTTACAAAAAGGCATCGATAGTATTAGTATATAAATCAGATCAGCTTAAACAAAAAAAGGAACCGCCTCATCAAAAGCGGTTCCTTTTACTTATTAATTGTTTGTTTAATTAAGCAATTAAAACTCTTTATCGCCTACCTCGCTGGTTGGTAGTTTAACCTTACTGGTAAACTTGTTTAAGTTAAAGCTGACGTTGATAAGGAACACATCAGTTTCTGAAATATAATTGGTGGTGGTATAAAAGTTAGCTCCCGAAGTAGTGATGCGTTGTTTGTTGGCCCCAAGGAAACCCATATTCATGTTTTGCCAAAGCAATGATGCGGCCAGCCTGCCATTCATAAAAGTTTTTTTAACGGATGTATTGGGTACCGGGGAACGCGCCGTCCTGCCCCTGTGCCGTTGGCCTTTTAGACAGGTAGTTTACATTTGCGCCAACAGTTAACGTTTTATTCAGCATAAAGTTAGTATTGCCGTTGATGGAGTAAGCCCAGTTGGTATTATTAATAGTAACTGGCGTACTTAATATATTGATATTGCCCTGTATTTTGTAGTTGTACAAATTACCGCCTAAATACATCGTCCACCATTTAAATGGCGAAAGGTTTGCGCCCGCTTCCAACCCGAACAAACGGGCGGCGCCGGCATTGCTATAAACCCGGTTAAGAATAGTATCGGCATAAACACTGTTTAGCCTTTGTATAGGGTTTTGAATATGCTGGTAATATAACGTAGTAAAGAAAGATCCTTTACTGAAGTTACGGATCAATCCCAACTCTGCCAGGTCAACAAACTCGGGCAGCAGGTCCGGGTCGCCTTCTTCCGGGGTCTCAGAGTGTTCCCGCTCTGGTATGGGGTTCAGCTCTAAATTAGTGGTGCGCTGTACGCGTTTGCTGTAGCCGGCTTTTAATTTCAATCCTTCATTAACGCTATATAACAAACTTGCCGAGGGGAACAGATTAGACAAATTGAGATTGTGCGGATTGCTATCATACGATAAATTTACCGTACGTGTGGCGTATTCATACCTTAAACCGCCAGCATATTCAAGTTTATTTACCTTACCTGAGTATTGACTGTAAAAAGAGTTAATCGTGTTTTTAGCATGTATCGTGCCCCTAAACTTAGCAATATCTATCTGGGATGTAGCAGGTGTTACAAAGTAACTAAAGGCGCCGTCCTGGGTATCATATCTTAACTGATAGCCACTTTCTAATTTACCTTTACCAATGTTTATGCTGTGATCCAACTTAAACCTGTAGGCACTTATTGGGCGCTTGTATGGGTTATTTACATATTGTATGGTATCAGCAGTGTTTGGATATTTTAAATTACGGTTTTGCGTCCCGCCATATAAGTTATCATGTTCATATAGCAACCCGGCGGTTAAGGTTGATTTATCAGCGAAGGTGTGTGTATAATCCAGATTGCCCAGGTTAAACGTACCCTCCTTAGTTTGCAAGTTGCTGTTAAAATAAGTAGTGCTGGTTATAAGCGCGTTTGTTGTCAGGTTTGATGTGGTATTGTGATACAGCAGGTCGGCTAAACGCGCCTGGTATCTTTTACCGCTATAAAAGCCTGCGGAGAAAGCGTTGTTTGCATCGGCAGTATAACTGATAGTAGCACGGCCGGCATAATTATAGCGGTCAAAACTTCTTTCGCCGGTAGATGGAAAGCGGGTAATGGTATTGCTGACGCTATTTTTAGTATAAACATCTCCCTCTCTAAAACCCTCATTATCATTGCGGGTATAATTACCTCCTACCGAAAGATCCCACTTGCCTTTGCGATAATTAATAGTAGCATCAGCACCAAAGCGTTTCGGCTTTTTCAGGTTGTTATAATCAGTAGTACTTGGCAGGCCGCCTTGTGCATTAGCTGATAAGGTCACCCCATCAGTAGTGCCGTTCTTTGTTACAATATTAATAATACCACCACGCCCATCGGGATCATATTTAGCTGAGGGCGCGGTTATCAGTTCTATATTATCAATAGCATTGGCAGGCAGTTGGGTCAATACGGTTTGTGCATCGGCCAGTACGGGTTTGCCATTTATGAGTATCATAAACCCGGCAGATCCGCGGACGCTGATATCACCCTCGGAATTAACAGCAACCGATGGCAGATTTTTTAATACATCAATTGCAGATCCCCCTTTAGCCGATTCAAATTGCCCGGCCTTATAACTCTGTTTATCTATTTTATTAAGCGCATTAATTTTTTGCCCTTTAACGGCAACTTCATTAAGCATTTTGCTGGATGGGTTAAGCATAATAGTGCCTAAATCTATCGAGCCATTAGTAACTGATATATTTTTAATGGCCTTTGTATCATAACCTAAAAAAGTAATTTTAAGCTGGTAGCTGCACTGGGGCAACCTTATCTATTTGAAATCTGCCGTTAGCTTTGGCTACGCTACCTGCTACTAAAACTGAATCGACACTATTAAATAAAGCTATACTCGCATATTCAACCGGCGATTGACTCTTAGCATCAATGACCCGGCCCTTAATAAGGGTGGTTTGCGCAAAAACAGAAGCTACACTAAAAATTAGAGCGAGGAAAAAAACGGCTGAAAATGTTTTCATAAAAGGTTGATATAAGCAGCGAAATACCACTTACTTCTTTAATTATCTTGATTATAACTTGTGCACGAAGTTAATAATCTCTCCCAAGAAACAAGGTAACAGTATTGTTAGTTATAAGTTAAATAAGGTCTCATGGAAATGAGTTAACAAAGAGGCCGCCGTCCTTTTTACAAGGCGGTATAATAGTAGCTTCTTTATACCTTTTGCAGGTTTATTTATAACGCCAGGATATTCGGGGGCTTATTAATTCACTACCTTAAGACAAGATCTGTTGAATTACGATAATTAACCAGCACGAAATTTAATTATTTAATATTATTGTCAAACAGATAGCCTTTTCTTTTTGTAGTAAGAATATGGCAACTAAAACTGACCCAATAATAGCACGCGACGGAGCGCAGCAAAGCGCCCGGCAAACAAATTTAAACGAGATCAATATAACGGCAACTGCCTCAACAGAAAAAGTGTATGATGCGTTGATAGTAGGTGGCGGCATTACCGGGATGACGGCTGCATTGTTATTACAAAAAGCAGGCAAACAAACCATCATCGCTGATGCGCATACTTTAGGTTTCGGCACAACGGGTGGTACCAGCGCGCATATCAATACCTTTGCAGACACAACCTACAAAGAGGCCGAAAGTGCCTTTGGCGGGGAAGGCGCGCAGTTATTTGCCGATGCCATACAGGAAGGCCATGCACTTATCAAAGCTAATATCTATGATCTGAAAATTGATTGCGATTATGAAAATAAGTCCGGTTATATCTATGCCGAAACTGACGAAGAGGTAAAACAACTGGATGATATTTACGACGGCGCCATAATCGTTGGTGTGCCGGTAAACTATACGGAAGATGTACCGACACCGGTGCCTTATAAAAAGCCCTTGTTTTTGAGTACCGTGGCACAATTCCATCCCCTAAAATATCTGCAAAGCTTGCAACAGGCTTACCCGGCTGCGGGTGGTACTATTTCAGAAAATACTTTAATAACCGGTATTGAATCAGCAGATGGAATTCATACTGCAAAATCAGCAAGTATCGCGATCCGCGCTAAAACTGCAGTATATGCCACGCATATGCCGCCTAATATTAACCTTTTTAATTTTGAGTGCGCGCCTTACCGAAGCTATGTTATCGCCGTGAAATTAAAAAGCGGCAGCTACCCTGACGCACTGATCTATGATACGCAGGAACCCTACCATTACGTACGCTCGCATACCATTGACGGGCAGCAACTGTTACTGGTAGGCGGCTATGATCATAAAACCGGGCATGAAGACCCCGAAAAATCCTTTGCCGACCTCGGAAAAATATACCCGCAAATATTATAATGTGTCATCGGTTAAATACCGTTGGTCGTCACAATATTATGTTCCAGTTGATGGCCTGCCTTATATCGGCCAAATGCCGCTGGCTGCCGCGGGGATTTATTGCGCCACCGGATATAATGGTAACGGGATGATGCTGGGCAGTATAGCGGGCAAAATACTGAGCGAATTGATCCTGAAAAACAGAGTAAATATGAGAAAATATTTAGTCCGTCGCGTGTTAAACCTATAGATGGGTTTAGCGAATTTGTTAAAGAGAATGCCGATGTAGCCTACCATTTTGTGGCCGACCGGATTAATATCCACGAAACAGATTCCCTGAAAAGATTACAGCCCGGCACCGGCAAGGTTGTTGAAGTAAACGGAGAAAAGATTGCTGCCTACCGCGATGACGCCGGTATTATCCACGCGCTTAGCCCTGTTTGTACCCATGCCAAATGTATCGTAAACTGGAACGGCGAAGAAAAAGCTGGGATTGCCCCTGCCACGGCGCACGGTATGATATCGAAGGCAAAGTATTAACCGGCCCTGCTACCGGGGGTCTTGAAAAAATCAGCCAAAATGAAAGCTAAAGACGTACTTACCGCGGGTATTACCGGTACTACATTTATGACACTGTTTAGCTACCTGGTATCAGCAGCAGATGACGAAAATTACAGCGAGCCGGAACGCCCGGGCCAGTTGGTCGACCGCCTGCTGCCAACTTTGAGCAAGGAACAATGCCAGACCCCGGGCTGGTTGGGGCACTATGGTGTTGGCTTACTGTTTTCATTGGTTTACGTAGAGCTTTGGCGGCGCAGGTGGCCCGTGTCATCTATAAAAACAATTTAATTGTTGGTGGTATCAGTGGCATTATAGCGGTAGCAATCTGGAAGACTACTTTCAAAATGCACCCGCTGCCGCCAGCCTTAAGCTTTAATAAATACTACCTGCAGCTTATTCCGGCGCACGTGGTTTTTGCAGTGTTTGCGGGTATCGGTTATCAACTCCTTAAAAGATAGAGAACCATGGAAGCAAAGATCAATAATTGCGCTAAGTTGATGGCCGACCAGGGGCTTAACCATTGCCTTTGCCGAAAGCGCGACCGCCGGTTGGCTGTGCTCAGAATTTGCGCTGAGCGAGGTATCGGGCAAAGTGCTTAAGGGCGGGCTGGCCTGTTACGATGCTGATTTAAAAGTTTCTATACTAAAAGTACCACAGGAATTGATCGATCAGTTCACTCCCGAATCATTAGAGGTAACCCGCGAAATGGCCCGCCGGCTAGATGGGCTTATTCCTGCTGACATCCGCGTAGCGGTAACGGGGCTAACAACACCCGGCGGTAGTGAAACGGCGGAAAAGCCGGTTGGCACCATGTTCGTGGTGGCACTGATAAGAGATAAGGAGGTTAGCTTCCGTAAGGTGTTTAAAGGATCTTGCGAAGAAATCATTCACCAAACTATTGAGGCGACCGCCAAAATGCTGACTGCGGAACTGTTGAAACATTAAAAAGCCCCGGTCAATCAACCAGGGGCTTCATTATTGTCCAATTTATTTTCTATCTGTATTTTGGAATAGGATAACTATTCCCGTAATTATTGTAGGCAGCCAAAGAAAAAAAGAATACATGCCCAGTTTACTTATGATTGGGTTTAAAGGCCCCTTCCAGAAAACATGGTTACACCAAACCCGAACATAAAAACCCCGAGTAGCAACACTAAAATTCCGGTTATGCGAGTTCGCGACAATTACTTGTTATAAACTATCTTAAAAATAGCGCCTTTTAAATCATCGGCTACATATAACGCACCGTCCGGGCCTTGGGCTAAACCCATTGGGCGGTACTTCATTGGACCTGTTGGGTGTTCTATATCCGACCCGGTAAAGTTATCGGCAAAGATTTCCCAATCTGCGGATAGTTTACCATTAACAAACGGAACAAAAGCTACCAAATAACCTTTTACCGGCGATATAGCGCGGCCATGGAAAACCACAAAAGCCCCGTTTTTATAACGCTTAGGGAACATATTGCCGGTATAAAACAACAGGTCGTTGGGCGCTAAGTGGCCGGGGAACGCAATTGCCGGGTCGGCATATTTATCGGTGCTGGTTTTGCCGTCGCCGCCATATTCGGGCGATACCATTTTCTTTTTCAGTTGCTGGTCGTAATACGCATAGGGCCAGCCGGCGTCTAAACCTTGTTTCAATTCATAGATAGTTTCGGCAGGCAGCTCGGCACTTTTCTGGCCGGTAAAATAGGGTGGCGATAGCTTATCAAAGCTGCGGCCATGTTGTGTAGCAAATACAGTTTTTGATGCCGGGTTATAATCAATACCCACCGCGTTTTTTATCCCGGTTGAGAACCTGATCCCATCAGCAAAATTCTGGTTCAACTTATCAGCTTTAAACTTCCAGATACCGGCAGCCGAATCCAGTATCGGGCAACCCGGTGTCCCTACAGCCAAATTTGGCTGGCGGCAGGCGTCAGACCATGACCCAATAGCTACATATAGGT
>NZ_JABFCR010000042.1:0-27465 GCF_013087555.1 Mucilaginibacter humi | reverse complement strand
AAAGATGTCGGTTGATGAAGGTCAGTTGGGAATACGCTGTAAGGTCAGGAAGCTAAAATAGATAGGCGGTGAGCACTGCAAATCCGAGAACGGCTAAGTTGGCCAGCTACAGGCCGCACTCGATTTTTGCCAGATACGGAATAGGAAACCGTCTCACGGGGATATGTCTTACTGCTGCAGGCTGCATATTCCGCTGATTTTTGGCCAGGATGTGATATGGATATAAAAACCGCTTTCCCAATTCCACTGGCCCTGGCTGCCAGCTGGGATATGTCTTTAATTGCTGCACGGCTCGTGTTGCAGCTACCGGCCAGCGCAGATGGTATTAGTCAGGCTATCCGGCACGCCGAAGGCTTCAAGTACGGCATCCAGCATTTCGCATTCATATTCATTCAGGTCCGTCATGACTGCAAATTTGGGATAAAAAACTTAAACCCAAAAAAATTGCCACAGGTATTTATTGTTATAATAAGTTACACCGGCGCCAATGTCGGTTATTATCATTACCGGCTAAAACTAAAATTATGCGCTTGAACATCGCGGGAATTTGGCCCGATAAATACCGTAAAATCACCCGGTTCGGCAATATACTTCAGGTCGGCATTATAAAACTTCAGGTCATTTTCAGTTAGGATGAAGACCACTTCTTTACTTTCGCCGGGTTCAAGGCTGATCTTTTGAAAGCCCTTTAATTCTTTTACCGGCCGGGTAATGCTTGCTTCTAAATCGCGCAGGTATAATTGTACAGTTTCTTTACCTGCTACCTTGCCGGTATTGATTACTGTTATACTTGCGGTAAGTGCCTGGCCCGGTTTAAGCTTAGTACCGCTCAGTTTGATAGCGCCATAGCTAAAGGTAGTGTAACTTAAGCCATAACCAAACGGATATAAAGGGTCATTACTAACGTCGAGGTAATTGGAGCGAAACTTTGTGAACCAGCCACCATCAGGTAAGGGCCTGCCTGTATTTTTATGACTATAATAAATTGGCACCTGCCCAACATTTTGCGGGAAAGTAATAGGGAGCTTGCCCGATGGGTTTACCTCGCCAAATAATACATCGGCAATGGCATAAGCGGCTTGGGTGCCGCCAAACCACACGTTAAGTATAGCCGATACGTTTTCGCTTTCCCACTTAATTGCCAACGGCCTACCGGTAAATAAAACCAGTACAACCGGCTTACCGATTTTTAATAACGCTGCTAATAAACGCTGCTGCACGGCTGGAATCTCAATATTGGTGCGGCTTGAACTTTCACCACTCATTTCCGACCCTTCGCCTAAAGCGGCTACTACTACATCCGCTTTTTCGGCGTTGCGAACAGCATCGGCAATAACTTCCTGCTCTGGCCGGTTATCTCTTTTAATTTCGCGGCCAAACATTGTAGCGTTTTTTTGCTCCATTTCATCAGCCAGTAAATTAGCGCCTAAACTATAAGTAATATTCACTTTATCGCCTGCTACGGCCTTTAAGCCTTCTAATAACGACGGAGTATTCTCCAGATCGGCATTAACCGCCCACGTACCCGGCATATTGGTACGCGTATCGCCAAGCGGACCGATCACCGCAATTGTGCCGGCTTTTTTAGTGGTAGCGTATGGTTTTGATTTTTTAACAAAACAAATGTTTGCGCAGCGGCTTCGCGTGCCAGTTTTAAATTAGCAGGTGTTAATATTTCGGTTTTGGCGCGTTCTTCGCTGCAATATCTGTAGGGATCATCAAACAGGCCCAGCTTATATTTGGCTTCCAATATTAAACGACATGAAGCATTGATAGTGGCAATATTAACTTTGCCTTCGGCTAATGATTTCTTCAGTGTAGTTAAAAATCCCTCGCTCACCATATCCATATCCAACCCGGCGTTGAGTGCCCGGCCGGATACTTGCTGCAAATTGCCAATTCCATGTTCTATCATCTCGCTTACGCCTGTGTAGTCCGATACAACAAAACCTTTAAAGCCCCATTGCTTACGCAACAAGTCGGTAAGCAGCCATTTGTTGGCTGTGGCCGGTATGCCGTTAATGTCATTAAACGAGGCCATGATGCTACCCGCGCCTGCATCTAAAGCTGCCTTGTAAGGCGGCAGGTATTCGTTATACATGCGGTTCAGGCTCATGTCAGTGGTGTTGTAATCCCGTCCGGATTCGGCAGCGCCATATAAGGCAAAGTGTTTAACACAGGCCATGATGGTGTTATTCTTACTTAAATTATCACCTTGATACCCTTGTACCATCACTTTTGCTATTTCCGATCCCGTAGGGGTCCTCACCATTGCCCTCAGCTACGCGTCCCCAACGCGGATCACGGGCTATATCAACCATTGGCGAAAACGTCCAGTTAATACCATCTGCGCTGGCTTCGGTAGCTGCAACACGAGCCGTACGCTTAATTAAAGACATATCCCAGCTGGCAGCCGGGGCCAGTGGAATTGGGAAAGCGGTTTTATATCCATGTATCACATCCTGGCCAAAAATCAGCGGAATATGCAGCCTGCTGCTATTAACAGCTATCTCCTGTGTTCTTCGGATTTTTGCGGGTGTTGTCAAACTAAAAATACCGCCTATCTCCCCTTTTTTTATTTTAGCTTCCACATTGGTACTTACAACAGCACCCGTAGTGGCTTCGCCCCCGGTAACCGGGTTTAACTGGCCTATCTTTTCATCAACCGACATCTTTGCCATTAGTTGATTAATAAAAGCATTCATCTTAGCCTGTCTATTAGGCACAGTTTTTTTCCTTGAGCATATACTGTTGATACCACCGGGGCCGCCAAACCTAAAATCGTTACCGCTCTTTTTATATACATTGTTGCGCTTGTTATTTAGCCGGATATATTTTCCGGCCTGGTTATTTTAAATAAGGACTTTTAAAATTCAGTTTTTTTAACCCGGCCTTAATTTCCGGGCTACGCATAAAGAGGTCCCACAACAGGCCTGTACGGCCATTTTCTATCATAATGATAATTGGCCCCCGGTCAATACCCAAATAGCGTTTGGGAAACCAGTTGTCGGTTTCACTAAACGCATCGTAAAACCATACTCGCCCCAAACTTTATCACCAAGGTCTTCATATAAATGCCTGATTACTTGCATAGATTCTTTGGGCGTGTAGCAGTAAGATGCCAGCGCCGCTGTAGGCGAGATCACCCCTAGATCATGACCCGGTGCGTGGCCCGCATAACCTTTTACTGAATAACTGGCTGTTAAACCCCAGCAATCTTCGCCATATCCCTTAAAATGTTTAGGATTAGCAATACAATATGCACGATTAATCAGGGTGTTATTTCGGTTCTCCTGCCAGTAATCGGCATATTTGTCTACCGGCCCTTAGGATTTAAGCCAAGGTACGAGTATTGGGCCCAAAACAAAGGCCCTACACTACCCGGTGCACCGTTATGTTTTAGGCGGATAGGAAAACCATATGGACTTATTGCCGTATCAATAGCGCCGCTGCGTGCCCAGCCTTCATCATAAACCACTGCCGGTATACTATGTGTTGGCGAGGCTGCTGCCATGATATACATAATCATGCACTCGTTAAAGCCCCTTACAGCAAAGTTCATTTTCCACCCTAAATTAGGCGACCAGTGCCAGTACAACACGTTTTTATCGCCATTGCGGTACCAATCCCATTCAATGCCTTTCCATAAATTATCAATACGGTGGGCCAATGCCTTTTCTGCTTTATTACCTTTGTTCAGGTATTGACGGGCACAAAGCATCCCTTGAGCAAGATACGCCGTTTCTACCAGGTCGCCACCGTCGTCATTACGGCCAAAAGGCTTTACTTTACCCGTATTATATAGCCAATGCGGCCAGGCACCGTGAAAACGATCGGCTTTCTCTAAAAACGAAACCTGCTGCGTTAAACGCTGCACACCTTGCCTGCGGGTAATAAAACCACGCTCCATCCCTACTATTATAGCTCCAAAGCCAAAGCCCGAAGCACCCGTGGCAATGATGTCCTTATCCTGCTGCTCATAATTATTATCACTATGGTATCGCTCGCGAGCCAAACCCGAAACCGGTTCGGCACCCTCCCAAAAATATCTGAATGTTTGTTTTTGAACTAAAGTAAGCAGTTGGTTATCGGTAAGGCCCTTCCTTATTGTAAGGCCGGCACCATTTGATTGTGCGTTAACTTTTACACCACCAATAACCGGGGCAACTAATGCTATGCTAAATATCTTTTTCATCTTCTTATAAATTGGGACTGCTAAATCCCGGGTCTTCATTCCGGTTTTTACTTCGGGTGCGCTCATAAACAAGTTCCACAGCAACTGGGTGCGGTAGTTTTCAATCATAATAATTTCGGGGCCCTGATCAATAGCCAACGTTGATGATGCGAACCGGGGCTGCCCCGGGGCAAATGCGTCGTAAAAACCATAAGTACCCCATATTTTATCTCCTAATGTATAATAAAAAAATTTAAGCGCCGCCATTGATTCGGCAGGCGTATAAGGAAAGGATGACAGAGCTGCCGTAGGGGCAATTACCCCAATATCATTGGTTGGCGAGCTTGCGCCATACCCATTATAAGTATCACTGGCAGTTAGTCCCCAACAATTAGCACTGTAACCGTTTTGTTTTAATGGATTAGCTACACAGTAGTTATAATTAATTAGCGTATGCGCCTTGGTTTGTGTTTCGTAATTGGCATAGGCATCGGTTAAACCAATAGGATTAATGCCTAAAAACGAATAATGTTCAAAAAATAACGGACCGCCCCCGGCAGGCCTAACGGCAGTTGAATACCTGAATAGACATTGCCATTCTTCATGCTGCCATTGCCTGCCCAACCATTATCATACACTGCTTTTGGGATGCTGTGCGAAGTGGATGAGGCAGCCAGCACGTATGTTATCAAAGCTTCATTCCAGCCTTTTATAGGTACATTCATATCCCAGTTATAGTTGGGGCTCCAATGCCAGTACAAGGTGTTAGAGTTATTCTGCCGGTACCAGTCCCACTCTACCCCGTTGTATAGCGCATTAATGTCGGCACGTAATGTGGTTTCGGCAGCATCAGCACCGCTAAAATATTGGCGGGCGGTAATAAGGCCCTGCATCAGGTAAGAGGTTTCTACAAGGTCGCCGCCGTTATCTTTGGTACTAAATGGAATTACTGCGCCTGTAGTACCATCAATCCAATGAGAATAGGCCCCATGAAATCGTTGTGCTTTATTTTTCAGAAAGTCAACAATCTTTTGAAGGCGTGCCAATCCATCGGCACGACTGACAAAGCCGCGGTTGATACCAACAACAATAGCCATAACACCAAAACCTGATCCTCCTGAAGTAACGGTGTTACCGGAGGTATTGCGCTCTAATGCCAGTCCGCTGACAGGATGCCCCATATCCCAAAAATATTTAAAGGTTTGGCGCTGTACCAGTGTAAGCAAGTCATCATCGCTTACTTGCGGAAACTTGGCTGTGTTATCTAAACCTGTTACCAGGTGTGATATTTACCGGATTAGTTAATTTACCACCGGAAGCAGTTTGCAAAGAACTTGCTATGCCAAGTACATAACTGGTAAAGCCCGTTAAATTGGCCTGTGGGGTAACGGTTATTGTTTTACCATCGGCACTTAAAGTATTGGTTACAGGGAAAGTTTTGGCTGAGGCATCTGTAAGCGTAATAGCGTTGTTGACTGTTGCGCTGTTTATCGATTCGGACAGTGTTATTTTTACCACCGGTTTTAAGCCGAGGTCGGTATACTTTAAGCTGCCATTATAAACATCATTAACTTTAAAGGACAAACTGGCATCAACCGGCATAGCGTTATTATCGGTCGGCCCGTTTTTTTGCAACTCATAAAGCCAAGGCTATAAACAGCTAAAAAACAAAGAGCGAAGACTTTAAAACTGGACATAGGTAGCTGTTGTCAAAGTGAAACGTTGGATAAATAAGCACAGCCGGTATACGGCCGTGCTTATTGTTTATTTTATTTGCCCGCAAGCCCTAACTTGTATAAGGATACAATATAAGCATCTGGTAACGCTACATTGTATATCCTCACCTCATCAATGCTGCCCGTCATAGCTCCAAAGCTGGTATCAGTAGATACAGTTTTGCCAGAATCACATTATAGTTACCGCCAAATATTACCTCGCTTGGCTCAAACGAATTGAACAATGTGTTACCAGTACCACGGCTTTGGTAAGCCGGTACACCAATTTTTACGCCGTTGCCCCATATCTGGAAGATACCGGTGGTAGCATCGTAAGTAATAACCATGTGCGCCCAAACATTAGCACCAATTTTTGGAGATTGGAAAGTAAATGTACCGTTAGCAGCATTCAGGTTATCCTGTGTACCACCGTTTTGCCCTGTAAATGTTGGGTGTATGGTAATAGCATCTGTAACTGTAGCGGCTCTGCTATTAGTTTCCAACACAAAGTTGATATTACCATTAAAAATTCCGGGGCGTGCTAATTGAAACAACATGGTTTTTTTTGAACCGTTGTTTAAGATTTGCACCCGGCGCTTACCGTAAAACTTTTTAAGGCGGTGGTTTTAAAGGCATTAAACTGATTTGCATAATACACATAACCAGCGTTTAAAGCCAAAGCCTGGCCCTTTATACCTGTTGCCAAATAAGTATCGCCAGCCGAAGCTGATGGCGCCGTACCACTTATCTTTTCGTTTTTGGTGTTATCAAAATTCCAGTAAGCAACCAGATTCTTTGGGAACACCTCATCGGCAGTGTTAAAGCCATCAATTTTACCTATGTAGGTTTCGGTTGATACCGATGGCAGCTTATTGGGGTTGCCATCCTTTTTACACGCATACAAGGTTGTTGCAACTACAGCAAGCATCAACAAACTGCGGTTTTTATAAAGTTTTGAAAGATTCATTTTTAAAAGCTTTTAAATTAATAACCAGGATTTGGTGTTAATACACCTTTGCTCAGATCTATTTGCGTTTGCGGGATCGGCAACAAGTTATCGCGGGTGGCCACAAAGTTGGTTTTACCGGCAGCATTTAAAGCCGTTTGTGATATCCCCCAACGTACAAGATCAAAAAAGCGGTCGTGCTCCATAGCCAGTTCTATCCTTCTTTCATGACGAATAGCTTCCCTCACAACCGACTGGTCGTTACTGGTAATGTCCGGCAATACTGTCGCCGCAGCCGTTCCACGTGCCCTTGCTCTAACACTGTTTAAAGCCTTAACCGCATCGGTTGTATTACCGCTTTCATTAGCAGCCTCAGCAAACATAAGCACTACATCAGCATAACGTAAAATACGCATATTCATCCACCAGCCAGAGTTATCGCCATAGAGGGATCTGTATGATGGATTAGTATACATTTTGTGGTTATATGCGGGATTTATCCGTAGTAGCCGTGTTTTCGCCATATACGGTTTTATAGGTAGTAGTGGCAGTACTTCTAAGTAAAAAGGTACGGGCATAACGCGGGTCGCCGGGTTCGTAGGCTGCCGCCAGGTTATCGTTTGGCACATTCCACCCATAACCCGGGTTCCAAACCCCGCCATCGCGTACGCCCCGGTACTGGGCATTTTGGATACCGTTAGCGGTTTTAGTAGCAAAACTGGCAGTGGCCTGTACTTCAAAAACCGACTCTTTGCTATTTTCGCCCGCTTCGCCAAATATTTTATCATAAGGAGTTGATAAATCATACTGGCCATTATTCATAACTATTTGGGCTGTGGCAGCAGCCTGCGCCCATTTTTGTTCTGTTAAATATACTTTGGCTAATATCCCGTTAGCAGCACCCGAGGTTGCACGGCCAACAAACTTTTGTCCCAATTCAACGGTAGATTTGCTGCCGCGAAATTCAGATCAGCCTCAATAAATGCATAGATCTGCGCAGGCGTGCTTTGTGGGATGTTTGAACCCGATACCGTTACCGGTTTATCAACCAGTGGAACTCTACCCCAAAAACGCACCATATTAAAGTAAGCATAGCCACGCAAAAATCTTGCTTCAGCTTCGGCCAGCGTCTTTTGTTGGGTGGTGGCGACAATTGTGGTAGCATTATGCACCTGATCTATTGTTACGTTACAATTAGTAACCAAGGTAAAATAGCCATTCCACATATCATTGACTAAACCATTGGTGGGCAGTACCGGGAAATTATCCATGCTAATTACGTCTGCCCCCCATCGCTTGGGGTACTTCCTTTATCAGCATCATCACTACGTACGCTGGTAGCCGGAAAAAATGGGGCTACGTGTACATTGTAGGCACGCAGGTTATTGTACGCTGCAAACAGGTACTGATCATACGGTCCAGAATTACTTGGGTAAGGATAATTTTCGGCATAGTATTCACCCTGTCTCTGCGTATCCGGGAACTTTTTACAGCCAAAGTTTGAAGCTATCATTAGCATAACAATTGCCGCTATGCTCTGATACTTTTGTTTGTTTTTAAAATTTTTCATTTTCTTTTTATCTGACAGATGATTAGAAAGTTACGTTTAAGCCAACAGTATATATAGCTGGTACCGGGTAAGTGCCATTGTCGGCCCCACCGCTTAAAATGCTACCTACCTGTGGCTCTGGTGAGTATCCGGTAGCTTTTGTCCGGGTTTTGATATTTTCGCCACCTATAAATAACCTGATGTGCTGCACACCTAATTTACCTACCATAGCAGTTGGCAAATTGTAACCTAACTGTACATTACGCAAGCGGAAGTAATCGCCCGGCTCCGGTAATAAGAGCTAAACAGGTAATTGTTGCCGCGAGAGTTGTCCAGATCGGCTCAACGTTGCTGGTGCCGGGAGCTGTCCAGGCATTAAGACGATTACTTTCGTAATTCAATACGGCAAAGTTGGCGGTACGACGTTGCAGCCATATTTTGTTACCGGCAACACCCTGACCTGATAGCAACGCATCAAAACCTTTATAATTTAAGGCGATGCTTAAGCCATAGTTATATGGCGGAAATGGTGTGCCCAGGTAAGTACGGTCGGCGGTGGTGATTACTCCATTATGATCGACATCCGCATAAGCGATATCACCAGGAAGGGAGTTACTGAAGTGCGGCTGTTTATCCAAATCAGCAGTAGACTGGTAAATGCCTACTTGTTTATAGCCGTAAAAATAACCAACAGACTGGCCCGTTTCGGTAACGTTAATACCGCCGTTACCTAATAACTGGAAGGCTGTAGTATTACCGATTGAATTGACTACGTTTTTGTTATAGCTGAAATTGGTGTTAATATTATACGAGAAATCCTGACCGATATGGTCTCTCCAGCCTAAGCCTACCTCAATACCTTTATTGGTTAATTTACCTAAATTGGTAAAGTATGCCTGCTGGGTGCCGGCGGCGCCCGGTAAGGTAAAGCTGGTTAGCAACCCGTCGGTTGTTTTATTGTACACACCAATATCTATATTTAAGCGATTAGTAAATGTCCGCAGTTCTAAACCGATATCTACTCCCCTAACAGTTTCCCAATGCAGGTTTGGATCGGGCCGGTAAGCAGCAGTTACTGCAGGATAAATATTATCGCCAAACACAGCAGTAATACCACTATTAAGCGTTTGTTGGTATAAGTTAGGCTGAACACTGTTTTGGTTACCCAGTTTACCGAACGAAGCGCGCAGTTTCATAAAATCAATGCCTGAAGCTAAATCCTTAAAGAAATTCTCTTCGCTTGCTACCCAGCCTAAGCCCGGGCTACCAAAAGTACCCCAGCGGTTTTGTGGGGCAAATCTTGAACTACCGTCGCGACGAACCGTAGCGTTAACTAGGTATTTACCTTTATAAGCATAACTGGCCCGTGCAAATGCGCCTGTTTGTGTTTCTAACGAACCGCTACCGCCGTTGCTTAGCGGATTGTTGGCGTTAATAATATTTAAATACCACAGATTCGAGTTATACGGAACGTTCAAGGTGGTATCCGTGCGCGATCCGCTTAATAAAGTGCTTGATAACTCAACCGTTGTAAAACCGGCTACCACGTTTAATCTGTGGCCGCCCTTAAGTTCCTTATCATAGGTCAATGTATGATCCTGTTGGAAAGTGCGGTACTCATTAGCACTTTGGCTGACACTTGTGCGGACGGTATTATCAAAGAAAGTAGTAGTTGCATTGGTGCCTTCTCCTAAGTTCACCACCGTGTATGGCAGCGGGCTATAAGTGCGGGAATTATTAAAGCCAAGATCGGTGTAGAACGTTGATCTAAATACAAAGTCCTTCAGGAACCTGACTTCGCCAAAAACATTACCGTTAAGCCGGTAGCCACCATTAACTGAATTACCCCTTCCGCGTTCGATAGCATATACCGGGTTACCTACCTGTGCACGCTGGAAAGAAGGCATGGTGTAATACAATCCGGTACCGGGTTGTTGCACCGGCGCAATAGGTACAGCATTTATACCAGAGTTAAGACCCACAGACGTAGGATCCTGTGTCCATTTAAAACCGTTAATGCTTCCGCCAACTTTAATATTGTTGTTAATCCTGATCTCTTCACTTAAGCGTACCAGGTATTTTTGTAATCGCCGTATTTAACCACACCTTGCTGGTCGCTGTAACCTACGTTAAACACGGTAGTGCTTTTGTCGTTATTGTTACTTACTGTTAAATTATTGGTGTTAATAGTTGCGTTGCGCAATATCAAATCCTGCCAGTTGGTATTTGCGGTATAGTTAGTATAATCAAAAGGCGCTGCATTCAAATTAGCCAATTGCGCGTTATACAGCTTTTTAAAGCCGGCCGCATCAACAACATCAATTTTATTTGCCACGTGCTGTATTCCAAAATTGGTTTGAAAACTTACACTGGTTTTGCCTTTTGCAGCACGTTTGGTGGTAATGGCAATTACACCATTGGCGCCTTTTAAACCATAAATAGCATTTGATGATGCATCTTTTAACAGGTCGATGGTTTCAATATCGTTTGGATTTAAGAAATCAATATTGGTTTGCAATAAGCCGTCAACCACATACAACGGATCAGCATTATTAGTACTTGCTACACCCCGTATCCGCACAACCGGTGATGCCCCGGGCGTACCCGAATTAACGACCGAAAGCCCGGCTACCGAACCCTGTAATGCGGCCATTGGATTAGTGGCTGTAAATTTTGCAATATCCTCGCCCTTTACGCTGGTTATAGCGCCGGTAACGTCACGCTTACGCTGGGTACCGTAACCTACTACTACTACCTGGTTCAATTGCTGGGTTGAGGCAGTTAATGTTACATTTATAACGGTTTGACCGTTAACCGGTACTTCTTGCTTATCGTAACCAATAAAGCTAAATACCAATACGGCATTGGCCGGCGCGTTAATGGTATACTTTCCATCAACGTCTGTTTGTGTGCCTGTTGTGGTGCCTTTTACTGTAACGCTTGTGCCGGGTAAACTTTCCTGGCCAGTCCGTCGCTAACCACTCCTGTTATAGTAGTAGTTTGGGCAGAAACTGAGGTTACAAATAACAGACAGCAAAAAGCAAGTAAAACAGAAGTTTTAGTTGAAATTCCTCTCATAGTGTTTTCAATAAAATGGTTAAAAATAGGTTTTGTGTAATCAGTAGTGTTACAACAATCGAAGTTGAGGTTGTTTTTGGAACCGCACAAAAAATAAAACTCTACATTAATACATCTGGTTGTAAATATTACACTATGATGTAATTATTTTTAATTTAACTTATTAATTATAAATAACTTACAATTAACATACACTAAAATGTAGTAAGACGAATAAAAGCCTATGAGAGGTAATGATGTAGTATTAAAGCTCTAACAGGAACTTTACAAGATTGGTATCATGAGGTAAATCGAGCTTCTTTCTAAGCCTATACCGGCGTATTTCTACACCACGCAGCGTAATGTTAAGCATTGAAGCCAATTCCTTACTACTCATATTCAATCTGAGGTAAGCACAAAGTTTCAGATCATTAGGTACAAGATCAGGGTGATGGGCAGACAGTTTTTGAAAAAATTCTCATGTGCCTCGTTAAAACTTTTTTTCAAAAAGGTTCCAGTCACGCTCATTATCCATTCCTTCATCAATTACTTTCTGGATTTTATTAAGTTGGCGTTCAGGGAGCTTTTTACCGGTGCTATCTTTAATTTTTAAAAGTTCTTCACTTAGTTTCTGCAATATCTCGTTCTTATAAGTTAATGACAAGGCGGTATTTGCCAGTTCACGGTTTTTTGAATCGAGTTCAGTTTGCAGTTTTTCTGTTTGCAATTTGGCAATTTGCTTTTCATTAGCTTCTGCTTCACGCCTCAATACTTCCTCTTGTTCCGTTTTTAGGCGACTGGATATTTTTGATGATCCCTACGCAGCATACGCTCGTACATTTTCTTACCAACCACCAACAGCACAAAAAACAGCACCAAATATACCGGGTAGGCCAATTTTGTAGCATACCGGGGTGGTAATACCTCAAAAGTAAAAATAGCGACGTTGCTGCTAGTTGTGTTATTAATTCGTGCACGTACCTTAAATTCATAAATACCTGCAGAAAGATTAGTGAAATCTTTTTGGGTGGCCGTGGTCCAGTCAGACCATTCAGTTGAATAACCGGTAAGGTAATATTGAAATTTGATGGTCGCTTGCCTATAGTAAGGCAAAGCATAAGCAATCCGGATATTATTACGCGAAGCGGGATTTGCAAAACACTATTGTTGCTCCCGTTTTCACTTAACGTTTTATACTTATCGGTAATATCCTCAATCCGCCTGATTAGTACAGCAGGCAGGCCACGCGTGGTTTTAACATTACCAACTTCGCCGGAATTATAGATGACAAAACCATCATCGACACTTATCAGATAAAGGTTGTCGCTAATGCGGCTAATATTTTCATAATACTGTACCATATGCCCGTCAAGGACGCTAAATACACTCGAGTTGATAGCTGCCTTACGGCTGTGAAAGGTCGACGAGAGCAACCTTACCATGGTTAATGAACCAATATTTATGCGCGCCAGCGTTTATAATTTTGTTGGAACTTGCAAATGCACCCAGTTTATGATTTAAAACCTGGTATTTGGTAAAACGGTCGCTCAAGTCATCGTAAGTATAAAAACCCGAATCGGAAGAGAATACGATTTTATCTTCCAGCTTAAATACATTAATATTATAATTACCGGGCAGTCCGTTTTTTTCATCGAAATACTTGTTAGCTATTACTTTACGCAGATCTTTGCTTAGCGTAAGTTTATTTAAACCTTTATAGGCATGGGTCACCCATATATCACCGTTCCTGTCTTCTTCTAACAGGCGCGATGGCGCATTGAAACCAGTAATTGGCGCGGTAAACGTCAAGTTTCCGCCAACAGCCCTTGTATATAAGGCCAGGCCATTATAAATGCCCTGAATAATATGCGATGGCGAACTATTTAAACGTCTGACCATCCAGCCTCCGCCCAATGATGATAAACGCACCAGCTTATCACCTAAAACCCGATAAGTACCACTATTGTGTCCGCATATTAACTGGTTATCAATTAAAGCTAAATCCCATACTTGTCCCTGCGAGTTGGGGACCATTTTAAAATCGAACGTATTGTTTTGCTGTGTCCAGTTGCTATAATATAATCCCTGATTAGTGCCGAGGTAGATTTTATTATCGAAAATAATACTTGAGTAAACTGTGCCGAACTTACCGGTTTTATCAAAATAAAAATAGAGCGGTGAGTTAAGTTCCAGCCGGTCTATACCATTATCAAGACCAGCCCAAAGATTCTCATCGTTATCAGCGTACAGGCTGAGTACTGTGTTATTTTGCAAACCCGTATTTTTGTTGATCCGTTGAATTATACGTCCCTCCTCATCAATAATAATCAGGCCGTTTAAGATTGTTCCATAAGCATAATACTTATTTAATACCCGGACGCCATTATTAAGCTGGTAAGCTTTTAGAAAGTCATTTGCCGGCGTAACAAAAGGTTTAAAAGATCTTCCATCGTAAATAAAAAGCCCGTCCTTACTGGTACCGATAATAAAGCTGCTGCCCTTGTAAGGCAGGATGGATAATATATTTTTCAGCTTTTCACTGCCTGTCACGGGGCTTAATTTACTGCCTGTTAGTTCAAACAAACCATTATTTAAGCTTTCAGCAAAGAAACGGTTACCCGCCCGGTGCAGAAAAAGATAAGGCGCATTACTTTTTATTACCGTAATTTTTTGATGCTGGTACAAGTAGATGGCACCAAACGACTGGAAGATAACCCTATCACCGTCGATATAAATCTTCCATATTTCACTAGATAGAACGTGTGTACCAGGAATAAGGCTGGTCAAAGAGGTATAAGTAAATCTGTTATTTTTAAATGCCCAATAACCAAATTCGCCATAACTACCAGTATAAACACGGCCGTCTACAGCTGTTGCTACTGATCTTACAATTTGCCTGTGTGGCATGGTATATTGCTGCCAATAGCGGCCATCGTAAACCAGCAGGCCCTCGGCATTACCATAGTACATCACACCGTTCTTATCCTGCGAAACCGACCAATTTTGATTTCCGGAGCCATAAATACTTTTGGGATAGTTTTGAATATATGGCACCCCTATCGTTTTAATGTCGGCTGCAAATAAACAGCTGCTTAAACCAACAAGAGTACTAAAAAATAAAACGATGGCTCTTTTTTGCATTATGATAAAGCTGATAATTGGGGAAACCGCTACGGTCCGGCATACCCTTTTATACGTATCTACTCGGCTATAGTTTTTCCCCGGCATATATTTTGGTCGCACTATAATTGGTATTATATCAAATGGCTTAACGGCTTAATTTGTGTTTTAGTTTAGTAGCAGCCACTAATTCAACTATCCCTTGGAACAATCGTGCCAGGCAAAGAAAGTATTTATTTATCAATAATAATATTAAGGAAAAAATATTCATATCGAACAATTATTAATTGCCGATGGTACCAGTGCTTATTATTCTCAACAATTAGATTCAGGCCACCTCCGGAATAACCAGTAATTGCCTCGCAGCGTAAATGAGATAGCAAGAGTAGCATTTTGAGAGTAAAGAGCAAAATTCACCCCTTTACCATCCCGAGGTAGCGCCAAGTGGAAATGCAGTACCGGGTATACAAGTTGTTTCATAGTTTACAGATACTAACAGGATAGAAAAACATATTGACGCGATGCAGGTTTATTGATGGTACCTCTTGCTTGTAATGAATGGCTACAGTTATTGATCGTTTTCGTATTTGCTTTTTGATGGGTTTCCTACTATTGGGCTTAAGGGCTACGGGGCAGCAAATGGTGACGACGGTAACCGGGCAGGTAGTGGATGCGGCTAGCGGAGAGCCGCTAAGGTCGGTGTCGGTTAGTTTGGTGGGCAGTAACTTTGGGGGACGGACGGATTCGTTGGGGCGGTTTCGTCTAGCCGGGACGGGGAAGTTTAGCCAGGTGGAATTTTCTTGTGTAGGGTATTTACCGGTAGTAAAAACGGTGGTTCCCGGACAGATGAGTAAGCTGCAAGTGCTGCTGGTGCGCAGCGCAACCGAATTGGCTAGCGTGACGATCGCTTCGGCTAAAGTACAACGTTACCGCAATAAGGGTAATCCGGCGGTAGCCTTAATCCAACAGGTTATCAATCATAAAAGCGAGAACCGGGCGGAATCGGCGGCTTATTTGCAGTATGAGCAATATGAACGGATGGGGTTGTCTTTTTTTAATTTGCCTCAGCAGGTTGTGGAGAGTAAATTTTTTAGTAAATACCGGTTTATGCTGGATACCGTGCAGGGGCAAACATTCCTGCCGGTATTACTGGAAGAAAAGTTGTCGGCGATGTATTACCGCAAGGAGCCCGAGAAGCATATACAGGTGGAAAAAGCTTACAAAGGGGTTAATATTCTGCAGTTTATTGATACCGCGGGGGTTAAGCTATATGTGAATCAGTTATACGGCCACCGGTGGATATTTATGAGAATAACCTGTTTATTATAGCCAACCAGTTCTTGAGCCCGATCGCTGATCACGCGCCTAATTATTACAAGTTTTTATCACCGATACAATCAGTACGCCGGCGGGTAAACAAGTGGAACTGGCTTTTACGCCACGAACGAAGGGCGACTTGCTGTTTGAGGGTAAACTGGTGGTGACGCTAGACGGGCGCTACGCGGTAACCGCCTGCGAGCTGCGGTTGAATGGCCATATCAATGTGAGCTTTGTGCGCAGTTTTAATGTTCGTTTGGATTTCGCGCCGCAGCCCGACGGCCGTTATGAATTGGCCAGCAGTAATGTAAAGGCGGACTTTGGCTTGACCAGCAAAGGCTGGGGCGTGTTTGGCGAGCGTAGGGTCGTATACCGTAATTATCAAATTGGTGTTCGGCAGCCGCTGGCGTTTTATCAGGGTAAAGCACTTCAGGTAGCGCCGCTTAAAGTTGGTTTCGATACGCTTAGCAAAGGCCGGCACAGGTATACGAAAAGTTGTATAAACTGGAGCAAATGCCTTCCTATAAACGGACGATGTGGTGGCTATCTACGCTGACGGCAGGCTATGCTGATACGGGGCCGGTACAGGTCGGCCCGATCGCGCATTTTTTTTTCGTTCAATAGCCGGGAAGGGCCGCGATTAGAATTGGGCGCACGCAGTACGCCACGGCTGGACAGCACGTTTTATTTTGAAGGTTATGGTGCTTATGGCACCGGGGACCATCGGGTCAAAGGCAATGCCACCGGCTATATTTCCTTAAACAAGATTGCCCCTTATCGTTTCCCCAATAATTATATTAAGCTAAGTTACTTATATGATGTAGATGTGCCGGGCCATACGTTTTCGGTAACCAACCGGCCAACGGCTTTCTCCTCTTTTCAGACCGGGAAAACTAACTACTGGCTGTATAGTAAAACTTTTGAACTACAATACGTACGTGACTTTGAAAATCATTTCTCGTATAACGTCGGTTATAAAAACTGGCAGCAAACACCCACCGCGGCTTTGGTTTACCAGCACAACGATGATGGAAACTTGGTAAATAGCCTGACGACCAGTGAAGTGAACCTGCACATGCGTTACGCCCCGCACGAAGAATTGATCCGGGGGAGCCGCACGCGGCATAGTATTCATAACCCCTATCCCGTCTATGATGTACTAATCAATCGTAGCCTCGGTGGTTCATATACCTATACCGACATTGGCATCAATATATATAAACGTTTCTACCTCTCGCAAGCCGGCTTTACCGACGTGACTCTGCTAGGCGGCTATGTGCAGGGCAAAGTACCTTTTCCGTTGCTCAATATCAGCCCCGCCAACCAGTCGCTGGCGTATAAACGGGATGCGTATAATGAAATGAATTACCCGGAATTTGTGAGCGACCATTACGCGGGCCTCAACTTCACGCATACGTTTAACGGTTTCATTCTTAACAAAATACCGCTCATAAAGCACCTCAAATGGCGCGAATTCTTATCCGCCAAGATATTATACGGCGGTTTGCGTACCGAAAATGATCCGGCGCAAAGCGAGGGATTGTACCGCTTTCCCCCAGCCGTTTATGCTTTGGGCAACACCCCTTATGTCGAGGCCGGCATTGGTATCGGCAACATATTGAAATGCTTACGCGTGGACTTTATCCGTCGCTTAACTTACCTCGATCACCCGGGCGCCAGTACCTACGGCATCAAGTTCAGTTTCCAGCCCGAATTTTAATCAACTATATTTGTAGAGTAACTTTGGGAGATTGCATGCGCTGCCTAAACTAAATTCAAAAATATTTGTTAATGCTCACAGATCATAGTTCTATACACAGATGACCAAAGTATTTACGATTACCGAAGGACTTGAAAACATGGGCGCATTGCGAACGGGTGGACAGGGTTCGGTATACAAAGGCCGACGAATTGGGCCAATTATTACAGCAGTTAAACTGCTTCCTACGCCAATACAATCAGAAAGCGAAGACGATAAAAATTACCGAAATTTCCTGAACGAGGTTGATAAGCTAAAAAAGTTAACGAAGAACCTAATCCGAATGTTGTAAAAATACTCAACTCGGGAATTACAGAAAGCGGTTCATTTCCATTTATCGAAATGGAATTTATTGAAGGCCCGGACCCGGGCGAACTCATATCGCCGCCCAATGATAAAATATTTAGTTTAAAACAAGTTGTTAAGCTTGCCGACCAGTTGGCGTGCGCATTGGCACATTGCCATAAAGTGGGTGTTAAGCACGGCGACATTAAAAGTAACAATATTAAGTTAAACGTTCACTCGGGTAACTATGTATTGCTTGATTTTGGGTTATCGATCATGTCAGACGAGGAGCGCCGGAGCTCCATGCGCCACGCGGGAGCCATTGAGTTTATGGCACCCGAGCAGAACCAGGTAAAATGCTTACCCAAACTGATGTATATAGCTATGGTGTTATATTATTTGAACTATTAGCCGGTACTGTACCCTTCCCGCTGGAAGATAACGGCGAAACCGCCAGAACACTGTTATGGTGTCACATATGGAATCGCCTGTACCGGATATTTTGAAATTGAGAAAAAAAAATCTGCCGGGCAGTTGGTCAAAAACTCAAAAGGAACAGGAAATGAATGTTCCTCAATGGCTGCTCAATCTTACTTATAAATGCCTTGAGAAATTGCCTGAAAACCGGTATGCCAATGGCATGGAATTGCATGATGCTATCATACAGCATAGCATAGCCAATATCAAACTCGATGACAGCCCAAAGATTGACGAAACAATAATACAGCAGGAACCAGAAACAGTTGCCGACCCGGCTAACGCCTACCCCACCGATCAAAGCGATATGATTCGGCTATCAAAACCGGTATTTACCCTGTTGATGTTAGCTTTGGTTGGATTTATGGGTTACACGGCATATTCGCTATTAAACATAAACAAGCCTGACACTCAAAAACCGGCAGTTTCGAGCCCGCTAATTGATAGCGCGGCTTATACTGATAGCATTGCTAAAGTGCAAAGGCTAACGCGCTTTATCGCGAAAAAAACAGGATCACTGATTCCATCGTGAAAGCTACAGCCAGGCAGGAATTGGAAAAGGCAAAACAAAACCAATTCGAGCCTGATACCACCCCGGTTGATACTGTAGATAAAGAGCCTAATAATTGAAAATTACACTTTCAGCATAAATTAGATTAAAACATCTGAGCAATTAATTGTGTTATTGATTTTTATTTAACTGACAACTCCCTATTTATATGGACCCCAAAACCTCAATCTGGCAACGTATCGGACTACAGGACTGGTTCTTAACCAGCGAAAACACTAGCGGGGGAAAAAAGCAGAAAACGCTTACACCCGATGATGTTTACAATTACGTAATTGATAAGTTCAATGATTCAATCCGCCAGCTATCATTTGCGGACAGGGTTGTATTTTACCACGAATATATTATTAGCTTTAATTCTGATGACTATCAGGAGTTTATGAATAATAAACAAGGTATATTTGGATTGATTGTAAATGAAACGGTAAAAAAGTTTTATGAACAATTAAAGCAATACCGTGCAGCGGGCAAAACGGTGGTACCTTCAAGTTCCAAATGGGTATTCCGTTTAGTATCGCACCCTGACTATGCACGGGGGATATTGGTTTTATTGGCAAGCTATTACCCGGGAGCGCCAAAAAGAAGAGAATTTAAGGGTTACTTTTATACCGCGCCAAACAGGCATAGCCCAAACATTTGATGTAAGCCAGACGTGTTAAAAGGCTTTAACTATTACAGCGAGGGGTATTATGAGTTACCTTATATTGAGGACCTTGAATATGATGAGGATGCACCGGCCGATGATCGCAAAAAAACTTTCGCCGTTTTGAAACCATCCTGCCCGAAAAGCAATTTGCCGGCAAAAAGGTTGAATTTTTGATGAAAGACGACGAGATCATCGTATCCGGGGATGAGGAAACGCGGGAAGAATCAAGTATATTTAAAATACCAACCGAGTGGGTAAATACACCACATTTGCAAATAAGGTTTAACAAATCTGATGGGAAATTTTACCTGGCATCATTTGGAGAGCGCACCATTTTAAATGAAACCGAGGTAGAAAAAAGCGATGTTAATTCACCGTCGTGGGTTGAGCTTCCTGTAAACTCAAGGATATTGCTTAACGGCATAGTTGGCGTTAATATATTTAAATCGTAACGGCATGATATCACAGATCCTATCGGCAGGTTTATTGTTTATGGTTGTTGCGCTGTTAGCTACTCATTTTTTAGATATTAAAAATTCACGACGAAACAATGGCTGATCAGTTTTACGGGATAACCGATACCGGCAAGGAAAGAAAAATAACGAGGATACTTTTATTGCGCAGGCTACTGACGATGGTAAATTTATAATTGCCTGCGTTATTGATGGCGTGGGTGGTTATTCGGGGGCGAAGTTGCTGCCCGCCCGGCCCGCGAAGCCATATTACAACGCCTAAGCAAACCGGCAGGCGAACTTATCCCCATAATGATAGATTGTTTTAACCTGGCCAATCAAAAAATACTTGACGAGAAAAAACAGGTTAAAGAGCACGATAGCATGGCCTGCGTTGCTACGCTGGCTTTAATAGATATTGAACGCAACCAGTTTTATTACGCCCACGTTGGCGATACACGTTTATACCTGTTGCGTGATAACTCGCTGGTCAAGATCTCACACGATCAATCCTTTGTCGGTTTTTTAGAAGAGTCGGGCCGGGTGAATGAAGCTGAAGCAATGGCTCACCCTAAAAGGAATGAAATAAACAAAGCGCTGGGTTTTGAAGCCAACCTGGTAAAAGACAGTGAATATATTGAAACCGGACAATCGCCATTTTTACCTGGCGACCTGCTGCTGCTTTGCAGTGATGGCTTAACTGATATGGTGACGGGTGGGGATATTACCACCATAATTACAAAAGGTCCTTCGTCGCTAAAAGACATGAGTAACCAGCTAATTGATGCCGCAAATGCCAAAGGTGGTAAGGATAACATCACCGTAGTTTTAGTGAAAAACACTAAGCAGGCGCTTAAGCACAATGCCACTATGCCCACGGCAAGTGAAAAAAAAAAAGGAGCAGCCGATAGCCATTGATCCTGGTAAAACATCAGCGCCAATTATTCATCATCAAAATCACGAACCTATGCCACAAAAAAGTAACGGATGGATAGTTACGGTATTAGCCATATTGACCCTGTTATTTTTAGCCGGCAACGTTTGGCAATATCTGCAAAGCAAACAAACTACGTTGGTTGTTGCTGAAGCCGTTGCACCCGACAAGCCGCAGGGTGCGCTGGAACTTAAATTACAAAACGCTATAAATAATTTAAAGGGTGATGTGCTTTGGCTTACCGATACAGGATATTCTTCGCCAATAAACATTAGTCGCGCTATCCAGATTAAACGCGATACCTTATTTATAAAAAGCAAAGGAAAGATTGAACTGGTTGCCGACAGCAGTTATAACGGTGCTGCATTTACACTGGCCGGGCAATGCAAATTAGTAATGCTGGATAGCCTGTCCATCAAAAACTTTAAAACCGGTGTTATCGCTTATAACAATGCGTTGCTGCTAAAAAACGTAAGATTTGATAATTGCGCCGTGGCGGTACAAAACCTGTTTACTGTCACCAGAAATAAATTTACCAGCGGCACCCCTCACCCGTTCAGGGTCGATTCTATTCCTGTGACCAATAAACAAAAATAATGGATCAGGAAACTATAATACCCGCTGACAGGAAAAAGGAACGTTTGTTTCTTGCATTGATCGCATTTGTACTAATCCTGTTATTTGGCAGGTTATATTACATCGAACAAAAGAATTTTACCGACGTAGCTAAGCGCCTGCACGATGGCACAATGGTAAACCTTAACGCCAAAAATCCGGCAAAAAATGTCCGCACATTATTGGAGCGTGGTTATTACTTTGAGGATAAGCGCGATATTGACCTGATTGAAAAAGTTGTTGCCGAAAGAATAAAGGCAGGCAGCAAATTTGAAAACATAGGAGAATTAAATAAAAAACGTTACGACATAAATGCCGATACGGCGATGAGCCAGGGCGGTAAATCTTTTCAGCAACGGGTACTTGTGTCACGGTCTTTGCTGGGCTATACCGGAGATGATTATTTACGATTTGTAGAAGAAAGAACTAAGCCGCCCGTTTTACCCGCTGTTACTGATGCGGGCCTGTCCGGCAGTGCTATATCGGGGCAGATATTTGAAAAAAAGTACCTGTAGCCGGTGTACTGGTGCGCCTGCAATTGGTATTGCCCCGGGATAGCACTTACAATGACGAAGAAACCGACCAGGTCTCAACCAAAACCGAACAAACCCCGGGCGTAAAGAAAGTATATTTATTGGATGAGCAAAAGCAACGCCACCTGCAATCCCCGGTCGCCTTTGCCCGCACCGACGACCGGGGTCATTATGCCTTCAAAAATTTACCTGCCGGTAAAGCATTCGAGGTGTTGCCATTGCAGCCGGGCTACCAGTTTGGTTTTTCGGCAGGAACTGACAATTTGGACGACGACAAGGTTTTAAACTTTAATCGCGCGCCGCACACTATCAGGCTATTGTCAACCCGCGACTTTAGCATTCTTAAGAAAGAGCGGTCATTCATTATCCGTACCCCTGCACAGTTTAATTTTTCTTTCTTAATTATAGTGGTTTGTTTTTTGGTTGCTTTGCGCTGGCGCATCTCATTTTAACCGGAAATTCAGCACTGCCGACCAATTGATACTGCCATTTATAATGGTGCTTACCGGCTTGTCTTTCCTAACCTTATTAAGTCTACAGGACCCGTTGCGCGATCGATTTTTGGCCAAAGACACCTTGGTGTACCCGGCCATGGGTTTTGCTGCCATGATAGGAATACTTTTATTCAACCTTCGCCGTTTCACCGCCGATTCGACTTTTTATAGGTTGCTGATTTTTAAAAATAACCGCAAGGCCGCTAATGGATGGCCATGGATAATTATAGCTATAGGTTTGCTGGCGTTGACTATACGCTTTGGTTCGGGTCCTGAAGGCAGCGGAGTAAAGGTCAACCTGTTTGGTTTTCAGCCAAGCGAGATAGTGAAATACCTGGTGATCATCTTTTAGCCGGTTTTTTTGCAGCCAACGAACGCTTCATCAGCGAATACGCAAGTTTTAAAAAGCGATTCTCGTTCTTTTCATTTGCGGTCATCGCAATTGCCGTGGCGCTGTTCCTATTCTTACTATTGGGCGATTTGGGGCCGGCGATGGTTATTTGTTTTACTTTCATCATACTATTCTCGTTTTCGCGCGGTGATTTCCTGTTTATGGCAGGATCAGTTATCTTTTACGTACTAATTACCCGGATATTTAAAAATGTCTGGCTATCGGCATTGGCCACCATCATCATGCTGGTAGTGGTAACCGTATTTAAAAGGAAACAGTTGAGCGAATCGGCCATCATGGCATTGATCATTATAGCAGGCTTTTTAACTATCGATAAAATCCCTCATCTTGATAAACTGATACCAGGCCCGGTACAACGTTTGGTAGATCGCAAAGCCATTTGGCAGGATGCCCGGGATAATGAGGTTTATGGCGGCGACCGGGTAGCTAACGGGCTTTGGGCCATGGCAAGCGGAGGGATTACCGGCCGGGGCGTGGGCGAAGGCTTTGCCAAAACCATACCCGAAGCGCATACCGATATGATATTACCTTCAATCGGCGAAGATTTTGGCTGGACAGGCATCGTGTGTATCTTCCTCGTGTTTTTATTGTACCTGCACCGGTCAATAATTATAGGCCGGCAAACGGGTACACCATTTCTGTTTTATTTATGCGCAGGCATAGGTATTTGTACGTTCGTACAGTTTTTACTCATAGCTGGCGGATCAACCGGAGCATTGCCATTATCGGGGGTTTCATTACCATTCGAGAGCTATGGCGGCTCATCCCCGGTGGCAAACTTTGTAGCCGCGGGTTTTTTACTATCGGCATCAAGGGTTAAAGGCACACCTGTGCAAATGAGCTTTATCACCAAACAACAGGACCGGAACCTTGTACCGGCATTGGCCATGGCCTGTATAGGTGTGTTGCTGCTTACCATAAATGTATCGCGTTATTTATTTGTCAATTCCAAATGGATAGTAAAACCTGCTTTGGTGGCTGATAGAAGCGGCGCCCGTATGTTTAGCTATAATCCGCGCATCGCAGTGTTAATGAACAGGCTACAAGCCGGTACATTATATGACCGTGACGGCCGTATATTAGCTACAAGTAACCCGGTACTAATTCAAAAACAACGTCGTTTGCTGGATTCATCAGGCATCCAAAACTATAATCTGGATTCAGCAATGCATAAACGGTTAACCCGTTACTATCCTTTTGAAGAGCAAATGTTTTTTTGGGTGGGCGATGTCAATACCGGTGTATTTAACGGCAGCACTAATGGCTACTTTGCCGAGTATGAGCATGCGGCTGAACTGCGGGGTTTTAACCTGCCAATTGCCAGTTATAATACCCATGCCAATCGTTTTAAAGAGGACCGGTTTTTACCCCGTGGCGTAAAAGAAATGTCGGTAAGCAAAAAGGATTATAGCGCATTGGCACCATTGCTTATAGCCGGAATAAACAGCACGGAAGTTGCTGAATTTAAACAACGCAATCGCGATGTGAAATTAACAGTGGATGCCGACCTGCAAACTAAAATACAAAAATCAATAGCCACAGACACGTCGTTGTACGATAACCGGGTATCAGTAGTAGTGATGTTACCTTCAACCGGCGACGTATTAGCCTCGGCTGTTTATCCGCTCCCTCCTATCCATAACTGGGAACAGCTGACGATGCCGGTTAACGAACAAAACAAGTTATCGCAATGGCTAACCACGAGCGATTTAGGCTTTACCTACGCCACTCAACCGGGATCGACAGCTAAAGTATTAACTACAATGGCATCTTTTAATAAACTGGGGTTAGAAGCCGCAAACAAAAAATTTAATGTAGCCAGTTGGGAGCGCATACGTACCAAAGGAATTGAGCCTGATGAGACCGGGGTAATTACTTTAGAAAGAGCGGTAGCAAAATCAAACAATGTGTACTTTATTAAGTTAGCTAATCAGGAACATTTGGAAGAAGATATGGCCACCTTGTATTTAAAAACCGGTATGTTTTTGCATGGCGTAGGCGGTTATTATTACGGCAGGCAACCTGACAATGCATCGCAGGAAGAGAAATGGCGCGAACTATGGCGCAAAACCGAATTTAATACCAAACCGCGTTATGATCCTAACAACATCAGGCGTACACGGGCTAAAGGTATTTCAGGGATGGCCTGGGGCGGGGTGAGCTTATTGCTACCCCTGCTGCTGTTGCCGGCTGGTATCGGGCGTAGCCAATAATGGTGAATTGGTAGCCAATAGATTTGTGTTAAAAGTGAGTGATATTGAGCAACCCGTTAAGAGCAGTATTAAGCTGGCTAACGACCCAAAATACGCTGCGCTGATTACGCAATACATGATAGAACAAAGTGCCCCCAAAGTGCCTATATTAGGGTTAAGCGTTGCAGGTAAAACCGGCACACCCGAGCGGATATGGAAAAAGAAGGCATTAATGACGGTTGGTATGTTTTCTTCGCGCCAATGGCAAAAGGCACCGGCAATATAGTAGTATGCGTAAGGATAGAATCTACCAAGGGATCGGCCGATGCGGTACACCGCCGGTAAACACATCATCCCGCTACTTATTAAAAAGGGATATATCAAAAGCATCGTACCTGTTAAAGAAAAAAATGCACCCGTTGTAACCCCAGCCGCTGATATACCGGCGGCAGAACCAGATACAGCATCAAATTAAATTACAGATAATGTTTAAAATATTTAGTAGGGACAATGAAAGCCCGGGTGATGTAAAAGAAGTGCGTGATATCTTACTGCGCGGTATTAAAGAAAACCTCCAAAAATCTGAGGGTGGCGAAGGCAGTAACATTAAGGGCATAAACCTGTTTATTAATATCGGCAGTAATGACAAGCATATGTACGAGTCGGCTGTATATCAGGATACGCCGGAAAAATTTAAAGACGAGGTACAGCGCATCGCCGATGATTTTGATATAGGGTTGCCAGCCAACTGGCAGCTGGAGGTAAACTTCGATGAAAAATTTCCGCCCGAGGCCGTGAAATTGGAAGGCATTAATGCGGCATTGTTCATTCGTACCAAAGACCATGTCATTCAGCGATCAGGTTCGGCTTACATCAGGGTGCTAAATGGTGAAGCCGAAAAGCCTTTATATCATATCAAATCTGATGATGGTAAATTGAATATTGGCCGCGAAAAAAAAGCGCAGGTTGATGGAGGCTTTTTCAGGATCAACCACATTGCATTTCCGTGCGATATTGATAACGAACATAATAAGTACATCAGCAGGCAACATGCCCATTTAGAATGGAACAATGAAAAAGGCTGCTTCATGCTCTTTGCCGATGAAGGCGGCATCCCGCCAGGTAATAAGGTGAAGATAAGGTCGGCAAGCAGCGATACGCTGATCAAGCTCCATTCCAGCCATATTGGTCATCAATTAGCTGAGGGCGACCAGATCATACTGGGCGAAACAGCCGTAGTTGAATTTAGCTATAAAAAAGGGAAATAAATAATGAGCAAGGTGTTTACAATAATGGAAGGACTTGAAAACATGGGCGCTATACGTACCGGTGGACAAGGTTCTGTTTATAAAGGCAGGCGCATAGGGCCTATACTAAGTGCCGTAAAGCTTTTACCTACACCTATAGCTGATGAAAGCCTTAATGATAAAAACTACAGAAAATTTGTAAACGAGGTTGATAAACTAAAAAAGGTAAACGAAGTAGCTAACCCCAATGTTGTTAAAATATTAAGCTCAGGGATTACCGAAAGCGGCTCGCTGCCGTTTATTGAAATGGAATTTATTGAAGGGCCGGACCTGGGCGATCTGCTGTCTGAGCCCAACGAAAAAATATTCACCATAAAAGAAACTATTAAACTGGCAGACCAGTTGGCCAACGCCCTGGCACACTGCCATAAAGTAGGTGTTAAACATGGCGATATTAAAAGCAACAACGTTAAATTTAATGTACATACGGGTAACTATGTTTTGCTTGATTTTGGCTTGTCCGTCATGTCTGACGAGGAGCGCCGCAGCAGTATGCGCCACGCCGGTGCTATTGAATTTATGGCGCCTGAGCAGAATGAAGGTGAGATGCTTTTTCAAACAGATATATATAGTTATGGCGTAATATTATTTGAATTATTAGCAGGTGTTGTACCTTTCCCGCTACATGACAATGGCGAAACGGCACGCAATACCGTTATGATATCCCATATGGAAGCGCCGGTTCCTGACCTCCTGGGGTTACGTAAACAAAATTTGCCATCAACCCGGAGCGAGGCGCAGAAGGAACGCGAAATGCAGGTGCCGGGATGGTTGCTCAGCATCATTTATAAATGTCTTGAAAAGCGCCCGCACGATCGGTATGAACACGGCATGGCGTTGCATGACGCAATAGTTCAAAACAGTGTTTCGCCGGCGGCTACCGACAACGGCCTGGAGGCATTAAAAACCGAAA